>DAMABW010000286.1:0-6356 GCA_031999925.1 Massilia sp.
TACAGGCGCTGCAGGTTGCAATTGACGACCATGACCAGGTTGTCGAGACGCTCGCGCGCGGCCATGCCGATCGCGCCCATCGATTCCGGCTCGTCCATCTCGCCGTCGCCGCAGAAGACCCAGACCTTGCGGTTGGCGGTGTCGGCGATGCCACGGGCGTGCAGGTACTTCAGGAAGCGCGCCTGGTAGATCGCCATCAGCGGGCCCAGGCCCATCGAGACGGTCGGGAACTGCCAGAAGTCCGGCATCAGTTTCGGGTGCGGGTACGAGGACAGGCCCTTGCCGTCGACTTCGCGGCGGAAGTTCAGCAACTGCTCTTCGGAGATGCGGCCTTCGAGGAAGGCGCGTGCGTAGATGCCTGGCGAGGAGTGGCCCTGGATGTACAGCAGGTCGCCGCCGTGGGTGTCGGTCGGAGCGTGCCAGAAGTGGTTGAAGCCGATGCCCAGCATGTTGGCCAGCGAGGCGAACGACGAGATGTGGCCGCCCAGGTCGCCGTCGGCGCGGTTGGCCTTGACGACCATCGCCATCGCGTTCCAGCGCATCCACGAGCGCAGGCGCTCTTCGTATTCGAGGTTGCCCGGGCTGTTGACGTTCAGGTGCGCCGGAATCGTGTTGACGTAGGCGGTATTGCTGGAGAACGGGATGTGGGCGCCACGGCGGCGCGCCAGGTCGACCAGGCGCTCCATCAGGTAGTGGGCGCGGTCGGTACCTTCGTTTTCGATGACCGCCTCAAGCGCGTCGAGCCACTCCTTGGTCTCGAGGGCGTCCGGGTCATTGGCGGCCTGGGCCGTCAATTGGTCGAGTTGAGCTGACATGGTAATGCGTCTCCTTTTGTGGCCCCACCCCGATCCCCAGATCGCCGGCGGCGGATTTGATGAACAGTTAACGTGAATTAAACCATGCGATTCTAACAGTGCAAGTGGTCTTTTTCAAATTACGATATATCGTTTCATAATATGGAATAAGATGCATTTTTCGTAGGGTGGACACCTGTGTCCACGCGGTATGGCACGCGTGTGCGGTCGAAACATATTTTCGACAACGGACCCGTGGTACCGCGTGGACACGGGTGTCCACCCTACAACCCCACCACCCGGCTTCTCATCCTTGGTTACTCTGTAAATATGACAACGAAGCGCATAGCGCGGCGCGCGATACCCTGTGGGCCTTATAATTTCATCTTTGTCCAGTGATGAGCCCCACCATGCCAGCCCAACTGATCGACGGAGTGAAACTTTCCCAACAACTGCGTGCCGAAATCGCCGAGCGCGCGGCCAAACTCACCGCCGCCGGCCAGAAGCCCGGCCTGGCCGTGATCCTGGTCGGCGAAGACCCGGCCAGCCAGGTCTACGTGCGCAACAAGGTCAAGGCCTGCGGCGACGTAGGCTTCCATTCGGTACTGGAAAAATACGATGCCGACCTCACCGAGGCCGCGCTGCTGGCGCGCATCGCCGCGCTGAACGAGGACCCGAGCATCCACGGCATCCTGGTACAAATGCCCCTGCCCAAGCACATCAGCCCGAACAAGGTCATCGAAGCCATTGCCACCAGCAAGGACGTGGACGGCTACTCGGTGCTGTCGGCCGGCGAACTGGTTGCCAACCTGCCCGGCTTCCGTCCTTGCACCCCCTACGGCTGCATGAAGCTGATCGAATCCACCGGCTACGATTTGCGCGGCAAGCATGCCGTGGTCATCGGCCGCTCGAACACGGTCGGCAAGCCAATGGCGCTGCTGCTCTTGCAAGCGAATGCCACTGTCACCATCTGCCATAGCGCGACGCCGGACCTGGGCTACCACACCCGCCAGGCCGACGTGATCGTCGCCGCCGTCGGCCGCCGCAATACCGTGACCGCCGACATGGTGAAACCGGGCGCGATCGTGATTGACGTCGGCATGAACCGCGACGACAACGGCAAGCTGTGCGGCGACGTCGATACCGCCGGCGTGGCCGAAGTGGCTGCTCACATTACCCCGGTGCCGGGCGGCGTCGGGCCGATGACGATCACCATGCTCTTGATGAACACCGTCGAGTCCGCCGAACGCGTGCTCGGCAAGCAACAGGAACGGCTTGCGCCGGCCGCGGGGATGGTCCCCGCGCCGGGCGTCGCATGAACGGAGGAAGGAACCTTATGAACACCAGCAATCCCCTTCTCGATTTCTCGGGCCTGCCGCGTTTCGACCTGTTCCGTCCGGAACACGTCACGCCTGCCATCGAGCAATTGATCGCAGAAGCCACCGAAACCGTCGCCAAGCTTGAGGCGCCGTCGGATAACGTTACCTGGGATAACTTCGTGATCCCGCTCGAGGAAGCGACCGAGCGCCTGGGCCGTGCCTGGGGCATCGTGAACCACCTGAACCACGTGGCCGACACGCCGGAACTGCGCGCCACCTACAACGACAACCAGCCGAAAGTCACCGAGTTCTGGACCACCCTGGGCCAGAACGAGGTGCTGTTCGACAAGTACAAGGCGATCCGCGCCGGCGCCGAGTACGCCAACCTGTCGCCGGCCCGCAAGCGCATCGTCGAGAACGCCCTGCGCGACTTCCGCCTGGGCGGCGCCGAACTGCCGCAAGACAAGAAGGAACGCTTCGGCGACATCCAGGAACAGCACGCCGCCATCTCGACGCGCTTCTCGCAGAACGTGCTGGATGCGACCAACGACTACAAATACGTGGTCGAGAACGAAGCGGACCTGGCCGGCATCCCGGACGACGCGAAAGCCGCCGCCCGCGCCGCCGCCGAAGCCGAAGGCAAGACCGGCTGGCAATTCACCCTGCACTTCCCGTCCTACTTCCCGGTCCTGCAATTCGCCGACAACCGCGCCCTGCGCGAAACGATCTACCGCGCCAGCGCCACTAAGGCATCGGACGCCGGCACTGTGTTCAGCGAACTCGAGAAATGGGACAACACCTCGAACATCGCCCAACTCTTGAGGTTGCGCGACGAGGAAGCGAAACTGCTGGATTACCGCAACTTCGCCGAAGTGTCGCTGGTGCCGAAGATGGCCGAAAGCCCGGAGCACGTGATCAGCTTCCTCGAAGACCTGGCGCGCCGCGCGCGTCCGTTCGCCGAAAAAGACCTGGCCGAACTGCGCGCGTTTGCCAAGGACGAGCTCGGCATCGAGGACATGCAGGCCTGGGACGTGGCCTATGCCTCGGAAAAACTGCGCGAGAAGCGTTACGCCTTCTCGGCCCAGGAAGTGAAGGAATACTTCCCTGAGCACAAGGTGATCGAAGGCTTGTTCAAGGTGGTGCAAAGCCTGTTCTCGGTCACGATCAAACCGGACGATGCGCCGGTGTGGCATCCGGACGTGCGCTTCTACCGCATCGAGCGCGACGGCGAGCTGGTCGGCCAGTTCTACTTCGATTTGTATGCGCGCGCCGGCAAGGGCCAGGGCGCCTGGATGGACGATGCGCGCGGACGCCGCATGACGACCGGCGGCATCCTGCAAACGCCGGTGGCCTACCTCACCTGCAACTTCACGCCGCCGGCAACAAGCGATGGCAAGCTGCAGCCTTCGCTGTTCACGCACGACGAAGTAACGACCCTGTTCCACGAATTCGGCCACGGCCTGCACCACATGCTGACCGAAGTCGAGGAACTGTCGGTGTCGGGTATCTCGGGCGTGGAGTGGGATGCGGTCGAGCTGCCGTCGCAGTTCATGGAAAACTTCTGCTGGGAGTGGGACGTGCTGCAAGGCATGACCGCCCACGTGAAGACCGGCGAACCGCTGCCGCGCGCGCTGTACGACAAGATGCTGGCCGCGAAAAACTTCCAGTCCGGCATGCAGACCCTGCGCCAGGTAGAGTTCTCGCTGATCGACATGCATTTGCACTACGACTTCGATCCGAACAGCCAGCAGACCGTGCAGCAATTGATCGACGATGTGCGCCAGAAGTTCTCGGTGATGATTCCGCCGTCGTTCAACCGCTTCCAGCATTCGTTCGGGCATATCTTTGCGGGCGGCTACGCGGCCGGGTACTACAGCTACAAGTGGGCCGAGGTGTTGTCGGCGGATGCGTATGCGGCCTTTGAAGAAGCGGTCGAGGCCGGCGGTGGCGAGATCTCGGTGGAAACCGGGCGCCGTTTCCAGCGCGAGATCCTGGCGGTGGGCGGCTCGCGTCCGGCGCTGGAGTCGTTCAAGGCCTTCCGTGGGCGGGAGCCGTCGATCGATGCGTTGTTGCGTCACAATGGCATGAACGCTTGATGAACCACGGCGCTGGTAAAGATTACCAGCGCCAACCGTAGGGTGGGCACCCCGTGCCCACGCGGTTACGTGCGCATCCTTGCACCCGCGGCAGTGAGGTGTCGCTCGTAACCCCAAAACGGAGCCCCTGGCCGTTGCAGGCTTCGCGAGCGAATCGTCGCCGCCAACGTGGAACGGTCACGCACGTAACCGCGTGGGCACGGGGTGCCCACCCTACGTGCTCCCGGTCTCGTGTCGTTGGAACTTTTCCGGCATGCAGACGCAAACCCACCATCCACCCCCGCTCCGGTTTACAATCCCATCCATGACCCGGATCGACTTCCACACCAACATCCCCGACAAGCTGATCTACGCCTGCCGCCTCGCGCGCAAGGCCTGGTCGACGCGCGCCAAGGTCGTGCTGCTTGCCGAAGACGCGGCCCAGGCCGCCGCCCTGAACGAAGCGCTGTGGACGCTGTCGGAAACGGATTTCATTCCCCACGTGCTCGCCGGCGACCCGCTGGCCGCCGAAACCCCGATCGTCATCACCGACCGCGAAGACGTCGCCCTGCCGCACCGCGAAATGCTGGTCAACCTCACCCGCCGCACGCCGTCCACGTTTGCCGAATTCGCCCGCGTGTTCGAGATCATCTCGACCGACGAAGCCGATGCGGCAGCCGGCCGCCAGCGCTACGTCGCCTACAAGAAGCAGTCCTATCCGCTGACCCACTTCGTCGCCAACCAATCATGAACAAGAATCCAGCCTTCGATAGCAGCATTCCCGTGTTGACTGAAGTTGTGCTGGAGCCGTTTGTGCTGGAACCGGTGCCGGCAACCAAGCCCGCAGAGCCCGAAGAGCCGACTGTCGAAGCGGCGCCGATTCCCGCGCTGGAACCGGCCGCCGATGCAGTCCCTGCGGAAACGGAACCGGTGTTCGAACCCGAGCCGGCCGCGGAGTCCGCACCGCTTGCCGAGTCGATGCCGCAGGCGGCGCCAACGCCCGCCGCAGAGACCACGCCGGAGCCGGCTGCCGAGGCCGCTCCAGCGCCAGCCGCCGAACCCGACTGGGACGAGCTCGAACGCCGCATCGCCGAGCGCGTCGTACTGCAATTGCAAACCCAGATCGACGCCATCGTCCGCAGTGCCTTGTCCTCGGCCAACGAGCAGATCCAGCAAGGCGTGCGCCAGGCCGTCGAGCAAGTCGTCGCCCAGCAGGTCGCCTCGGTCCAGTTCGGACAAAAATAAACCGTTTTCGCCGCGCGCCATCTGCCCCGCCACGGGGCGGATGCCGCGCGTTTGCGCCCTGCCCGCGTGCACCGCGCCCCTCCTCCGCCCCAACGCCGGGCAGCCCCCTTTTATCGCTTTCCCACGTCTGTAAATTGTTGTACCTTTTGCTCTGCATTCATCCAACACCGGCGCACGCTGGCGGTTTGCAGGCTGACGCCATCCACCTATCGGAGACCGTATGACCACGAAGTGCATTCCGTTTGCCGTCGCGTTGCTGGTTGCGGGAGGCGCCAGCGCCCAGCAGGTTGTGAAGATCGGCCACGTCAGCCCGACCTCGGGCCCGGTGTCCCACCTCGGCAAGGACATGGAAAACGCTGCGCGCATGGCGGTCGAGGAACTGAATGCCAAGGGCATCGTCATCAACGGCCAGAAGATCACCTTCCAGCTGGTGGCCGAGGACGACGCCTCCGATCCGAAGCAAGGCACGGCCGTGGCCCAGAAGCTGGTCGATGCGAAGGTGAAAGGCGTGATCGGGCACCTGGCGTCGGGCACCTCGATCCCGGCTTCGAAGATCTACAACGACGCGGGCATCCCGCAGATTTCACCGGCGTCCACGTCGCCGCTGTACACGCGCCAGCGCTATGCCGGCGCCTTCCGCGTGGTGGCCGACGATGCCAAGCTGGGCGGCACGCTGGCGCGCTATGCGGTCGATACGCTGAAGGCGAAGAACATCGCCGTCATCGACGACCGCACCACCTATGGCCAAGGCGTTGCGTCGGAGTTCGCGAAGAATGCCAAGGGTACCGGCGTGAAGATCGTCGGCAAGGAGTTCACCAGCGCCACCGCCACCGACTACACGGCGATCCTGACCTCGATCCGCGCCAAGAAGCCCGATCTGATCTTCTTCGGCGGTATGGACGCGGTGGCCGGGCCGATGCTCA
>DAMABW010000287.1:0-6331 GCA_031999925.1 Massilia sp.
CCCTCGGAAATCTGCGGGCGCACTTTCAGCAAGAGGCCGATGTCCTTGCGGTCGACGGTCTGGAACGGGTTGTTGGCGCCGCTCGTGCCCGTGGTGAACGAACCCGTGATGATCGGGATGTTCTGACCCACCTTGATGGTCGCCAGCTCGTTATCGAGGGTGATCATGTTCGGTGTGGACAAGATGTTGGCATTGCCGCCGTTTTCAAGGGCGCTGGCTACCGCACCCAGGCCCAGCTCGCCGTTCACCTGGCGGAAGACGCCCAGCGTCAGGCCCGGCAGCGAAGGGATGGTGGCGTTTTCGCCGGTCAGGCCGTTACGCGCGGCGGCCGCCAGGTTGATCAGGTTATTGGTGCCGGTGGAGTTGAACGATTGCACGCCGCCGACGCGGTACTTGCTGGCGTTGTCGCCCGACAGGCCGAGCCATTGCACGCCGAATTCCGACGCTTTACTGGAGGTCATTTCCACCACCAGGGCTTCGATATACACCTGGGCACGGCGCACGTCGAGCTGGTCGATGACGCCGCGCAGGTTGCGGTAGATGGCGTCCGGCGCGGTGATGATCAGGCTGTTGGTCGAGGCGTCGGCCTGGATGAAGCCGGAACCCTGGCCGCCGCCGGCGCCGGCCGACGTGGCCTGGCCCTGCTGGGCGTAGGTATTGCCGGTGCCGCCCATGCCGATGCTGCTCTGCTGGCCTTGCTGGCCGCCGAGGTTGCCGCCGGTACCGGCGGCGCCCTGGGCGCCGGCCTGGATGTTGCCGCCGGACGTGCCCTGCTGCTGCACCGGCACCGCCGAGGCGTCTTGCGAGACCACCGCGCGCAGGGTTTGCGCGACGCGGCTGGCGTCGGCGTTCTTCAGGTAGACCACGTGGATGTTGCCGCGCTCGGTAGTCGGCTGGTCGAGCTTGGCGATCAGCGACTTGGCGAGATTCGCACGTGCCTGCGACGGCGCGCGCACGACGATGGAGTTGGTGCGCGGATCGGCCAGCACGGTCACGCGGCCGGAATCGCCGCCGGCGGCCGGTTCCATCAGGCGCCCGACCAGGGTGGCGATGTCGCTGGCGATGCCGTTACGGATAGGCACGACGTCGAGGTCGGCCGCCACCGGCGCATCAAGCGAGGCGATGATGCGCGACAGGCGGCGCAGGTTGTCGGCGTAGTCGGTGATCACCAGGCTGTTGTTGCCCGGATTGGCCATGATGGAATTGTTCGGCGAGATCAGCGGGCGCAGCACGGCGACCAGGTTGGCGGCCGATTCGTATTGCAGGTGGTAGATCTGGGTGGCGATCTGGTCGCCCTGGGCGCGCGAGCCGCGGGTGCCGACCTGGGTCGGCGAAGATTGCAGCTTGGCCTCGGCCTCCGGCACCACCTTGGCATAGCCTTCGCCGGTGGTGACCACCGCGTAACCCTGCAGGCGCAGGGCCGAGGTGAGCAGGCCGAAGGCCTGGCTCTTGGTGAGCGATTTTTCCGACTGCAGCGTCAGCGTGCCCTTGACGCGCGGGTCGACGATGAAGGTCATGCCGGTGTAGTGGCCGACGGCCTTGATCACCGATTCGATGTCGGCGTTCACGAAACTGAGGGCGGCGGAGTTTTCCTGCGCAAAGGCAGGCGCCGGCGGCAAGGCCGTGGCGAACGCGCAGCACAGCATGGCGCCGGCGGCGATGCGGCGCAGCGACGGCGAAGTGGACATGCTGGCAGGGGTGCGACGGAAGGATGTTTTCATTATCTGAACTCGAGTGCGATTATGTTTTTACCGTTCACCATGCGGCGCTGCCCAAGCAGGTTCAGCATGTTGCCCAGCGTGTCTTCGTAGCCGTCCGCGGCCGACGCCTGCCCTGAAAAGCGCAGGCGCCCATTCTGTAATTGTCCCGTTCCCGACAGCAGCAGCGCTCCACGCACCGTGGTGAGCGCCAGGTCGGCCTGCGGACCGCGCCAGTCCATCGCCATCTCGTAGCTGCCCAGGGGCCGGATCGGCGCCATGCGCGAGCCCATGTCGGCCATGCTCAATACCGTGCGTCCCATGACCCTGACGTTGTTGGCCTCGCGCACCAGGTCGAGCTGGTTCCACGAGAGTCGGATCGTGCCCGAGGGTGCCAGCGTGTTCAGCGGCGCGCCCAGCCCCGCCAGGCCTTCGGCCGGCAGCAGCAATTGCCCGGCGCTGACCTGCCACTGGCTCCAACTGCCTTCGACCAGTACCGGCTGGGCCAGCGCCTGCGGATTTTCCAGCGTCATGCTCACCTGGCCGAACAGCACCAGCGGCGACAGGCGCCAGCTGAAGCGTCCCGGCAACAGCGGCGTCACCGCCCCGCCGACACCCGGGGCACCGCCCACGAAAGCCGAGCCGCTCCAGAGCGTACCTTGCGCATCCCCCAGAGTCAAACGACCTCCGGTCTGGCGCTCGACGATGTTGCCGAGCCAGCTGGCGGGCAGGAAAACCAGCACCGTCAGGGCCACTGCAAGCGCAACGACGCCACCCCACAACAGGACACGCCTCATCGGGCACCGGCCCCGTTATCCTGGCGCAGGGTCAGGCTGGCATCGACCTGGCCGGCGGGATCTTGCGCGGTGAAGCTGGCTTCCTGGACTGCGATACGGTTTTCGCGGCGCTGGGCGTCGAGCCAGACCAGCAGGTTGGCGAACGAGGTGCCGTTCACCTGCATGCGCGCATACTCGCCGGTAAGCGAGAGCGAAGCGGGCTTGATGCCGCGCGCCGTGAGGCTGGCGGTCAGCGTTTCCTGGGTCATGGGCGTGACCGGTACCGGCGCCGTGCCGGCCAGGCCGCGCGCCTGCTCGGCCATGCCGGCCAGTTCGGCGGCCTGCTGGCGCAGCGCCGGCAGCGAGCGCTGGAGCTGGGCACGGCCTTCGACGGCCGGTTCGACCAGCACCATGTAGAGCAAGGCCAGGACCACGACGCCGAAGCCGGCCGTGAGGAAACGCCGCTCCTGGTCGGTGCGTGCGATCCAGTAGGCCTGGGCGCGCTCGCGCACCCCGCCGATTGTGCTGCCCAGACTCATGGCTTGGCTCCTGTGCTGCGCACCGCCCAGTTGGCGGCCGCGGTTTCCTCGATACTCAGGTTACGTGCGGACAATGACGACCGCAACTGCTGTAGCGCGCCGGGGTCGACCGTTTCCGGTTTGACGCGCAAGTGCAGTGCTCGTTCCTTGTACTCCATTGATGTAATTCCGGGCGGGCGCGGCATTTCCCGTGTTGCGTCGCCCACGGCGCCGGCCAGGTACAGGAATTCGTCGGCGCCGATCTGGCCGCTGCCGGCCTGGGCGCGCTGAATGTGCTGGCGCATCTGCGCCACCGGATCGGAAATCGGCTCGTTCGGGTAGACCGAGCGGTAGGTTTGCGTCATCTGCTGGCGCACCGCGTTCGATTCGCCGCGCAGGCGCAGCCATTCGATGTTCAGGCCCGCCAGGTTCACCGCCACGCCAAGGAAAGCCAGGGCGATCGGCACGCGCCAGCGGCGCCAATCGCGCTGGCGGGCGCCGGCCGCACCGAGGGCGGGAACCAGGTCGAAGCCGGTGCTCTTGGCACCGTTGACCCAGTGCGCCCAGTCGTCCGCTTCGAGCTCGGTGCCGGGGCCGGCTTCGGCCAGCAGCACACCGTATTCGCCGAGTTGCTCGCGCGGCACGTACAGGGTAAGCGGGACGTCGCCGGCCAGGGCGCGCGCGGTCTGCAGGGCGGTGGCGGGATTCGCGTCCAGCGCCAGGCCCAGGCCGCCGAACTGGCTCGTGCGCAGCAGGAGCTCGTTGCCGCCGATGGCGGCGCTCACGCCGCCCGGCTGCAGCGGCAGGCACAGCTGGGCGGGCAGCGCCACCACGGCGCGCGCGCCCTGCCCCAGCAGGATGCGCACCAGCGGCTCGAGCCAGTCGCGCTGGACCACGGCCACCGGGCGGGTGCCGTCGCCGGCTTGCGGGCCGGCCATCAGCACGCAATCGAGCGGGTCGCCGAGGATGTGCTCTTCGACCAGGCCGGGCAGCGCCGCGCGCAGCTTGTTGCCGGACAGCGGAGGAGCCTGCACGGAAATCAGGTTGACGTCGGCGCCGGCCAGCAGCAGCACCACGCGGCGGCTGGCGGCGACCAGGTCGGTCAGGTTGCGCAGGCTGCCTTCGCCCTGCTGCTCGATGGCGCCGGCATCGCCCACGACGGCAAAGCGGCAAGCGGCGCCTTCGCCTTCGGCGCGCGCGGGATGCCGGATATAAAGTGTAGTCAAACCGTCTCGCTTTCTTCTAATTTTGACGCACCCAGACCACCGTGATGCTGCCCGGCCCGAAGGACGCGGCGCGCTTGATCAGCGCGTCGGCGTTCAGGGCGCCACGGTCGAGCCGAATGCGGCTGGACACGATGAAATAGTCGCTATGCACGCTGATCGAACCCGGCACCGGCGTCTTTCCGCCGAGCTCGGTCATGAAATACTGCAAATCGCGCCAGGGGCTGCTCTTGCGCCGCTGCACCAGTGCGTTCGCCTCCGACAGCGAGAAATTCGGGATCACCGCGGCCAGCACTTCGGGCGGCGCGGTGTTCACGTTCACCGGCGTCGCCTCCGGCAAGACCGTCACGAAGGGGCGCAGCTTGTCCACCATCTCCGGCGTAAAACCTTTTACTGCCAACAAATCCTCGACTTCCAGGAAGCGGATCGGCGTGCCGATGCCTTCGCGCGACACCGGCTGGGTCTGCGCCGGCGCGCCGACCGTCCCGCTGCCATCGCCGTCTTCGTCGGTACCGACCGTGCCCTGGCCGCCGTCTTCGGCATTGTTGGTCTGGGTCGGCTGGTCGCTCTGCTTGCCGGTCGTGTCGCCCACTTCCTGTCCGGTGATGGGGTCGACTGTCCCGGTGGCGACCGCCGCCGGCGCCCCGGCCGCCACCAGGTTGGCCGTGGTCTTGGCCAACGCCGGATTCATCTGCAGGTTGGTCAGCAGGCGCGTCAGGATGCCCATTTGCTGCAGGTCGATCCGGCCATTGCGCGTCAAGTTGGTGAGATTGTAACGCGAGGTGGCATCCATGATGTTGCCGGACAGAGTAGCGTCGAATACTTCGCCTTCGACCCGCTCACGCTCGATGTACTGGTCGAGCCGGGTTTCGGCCAGGGGCGTGGCCCAGACGTGGGTCAGCGCCGTGTGGTCGCGGTGGTCAATGGCGTCCTGGCGCAGCACCAGGCTCGACCAGTCGAGCGCGCCGCGCAGGATCCAGCGCGTCTGCAAATTCAGGCGCTGGTTTTCCATCGAGCGCACCTCGACCTGCTGCTGCCAGAACAGGCTGGCCACGATGGTGATGGCAAGCGTGGTGAGCAGCAAGGCGGTGATGACGGCGACGCCGCGCTGGTAGGCCTGGCGGTAGGGGCGCATCAGATGCTCCCAAGCAGGAAGGATTTGGTGAGCGGTTGCGGGTAGCCGCGCGTGCGCAGCACCACCTGCAGGCCGGTGATGGCCAGGGCCGATGCGCTCGTCACCGGCGCCGGCGGATTGGTTTCCACCTGGGGCCGCCAGGCGCCGTTCTGCCAGACCAGCACGGCCATCGCCTCGATGCCGCCCTGCAGCACCACAGGCGGGGTGCTGTCCATGTCGGTGATCGCCGCTTGCCACAGCGCGTCGAGCTGGGCCAGGTCGCGGGTGGCGATCGATTCGCGCCGCAGCAATTGTCCGTTCACCAGGCGGTAGGCGATCACCTGCAGGCGCGCCGGTTCGTTTTCGTTGAAGACGGTACGCACCAGGGTGATGCGGCCATCGTTTTGCTGCAGGAAGGGACGGCGCCCGAGGATGCTGGCGTCGGCCGCGTGTTCGCAGTCGCTTTGCAGCTGGGCGAAAGCCAGCTGCATGCCGCGCGTGGCTTCCATCTGCTCGGTGAGCGAGGTACGGGCGCGCACGATGCCGTCCAGGCCGCGCCAGCCGAGCACGGCCACCATGGCCAGGATGCCGATTGCCACCAGCAGTTCGATCAGGGTAAAGCCGCGCGTACGCTTGTTCATCGCGGCCTCAGGACCAGCTGAACCAGCTTCAGGATGCGGCGCTGCGGGTTGGCGGCGTCGACCACCGAGACTTCGACCCGGCGCAGTTGCGGGTTCGGGCTGACCAGCACCTCTTCGTGGCAGATCAGCGGCAGGTCGCCCTGCCCGCAGGCATAGCTGCGCTTGCCCACGTCGGGAAATTCGCGCCCCAGGCGGATCTGCACCAGGCGGTTCTCGGCCGACCAGGTGGCCATCATCGAGGCACGCAGGCCGGCGCTGTTCTGGGCCAGGCTGCCGATGGCGCGCAGGCCGGCGCCGAGCGCGGTGCCGACGATGACCAGCGCCACCAGCACTTCGAGCAGGGTAAAGCCGCGGACTGGACG
>DAMABW010000288.1:0-6331 GCA_031999925.1 Massilia sp.
CACCACCTGCACCAGGCGCTTGGCGTCGCCCAGCACCCACACCGGATCGGCGCCGGCCACGATGCGGCAGTCGTGGTTGCGGCGTTCGATCAAGGGCCGCACCTGTTCGTGCGCCGCGCCGATCACGGCGTTCAGGTCGACCGACGCGCGCTCCAGCGCGATCTGCCCGCTGCGCACGCGCGAGACGTCCATCAGGTCTTCGACCAGGGTCACCATGTGGTCGACCCGGCGCTCGATGATGCCGCTCATGCGGCGCAGGTGTTCCGGGTCGGTGGCGCCGACGCGGCCCAGCAACTGGGCGGTGGCCTTGATCGGGGCCAGCGGGTTGCGCAGTTCGTGGGCCAGGGTCGCGAGGAAGACATCCTTGCGCCCGTCGGCCTCGTGCAACTCCTGCAGGGTACGGCGCAGATCGGCCTCGGCGCGCTGGCGCGCGAGTTCCACTTCGTGCAGTTGCAGGCAGAGGCGCCAGATGATCACCGTGAACACGACGATCGTGCCCCACACCAGCAGCGGCAGCGCGGTGACGGGGTCGTACAGGTCCGCCTCCAGCGCCAGCATGACGCCGACGCCCAGGGCCAGCGGCACCAGCACCGCCGACAGCAGCAGGCGGCGCGCGATGCGGACCGCCGGCAGGTTGCTGGTGACGGCCGCCATGATGCCGAGCTTCGGCCGCAGGAACAGCACGCCGATGGCCAGCAGCATGCTCGAGAGCGTGGTCGGAATGCCCACGCCCTGGCCCGGCAGCACTTCGTACAGGAAGGTATCGCGGAAAAAGTAGCCGCCCGCGTTCAGCAGCGAGACCAGGAACACCGCCATCGCCGCCGACTGCGCCAGCACGGCCGAGCGGCGCAGGGCGAACAGCGCCAGCGCGCTGCCCAGGCCGAGGAACATCGCCGAGGTAAAGGCGGAAGACAGGCTGATCGCGGTCTGGAGGCCGGCGGCCGTGGTCAGCAAGGGCCCGATCGGCAGCTTGAACAGGTGGCCGAGCGCCATGACCAGGCTGGCCAGCGCCGCGCTGCCGGCAAACGCCAGGGCCGCGCCACGCAGGGGCCGCGATCTCGCCTGGCAGGCCAGGCTGGCCGCGCACAGCAAGACCAGCATGGCGTGACCGGGACCATCTTCGGGAGCGTGGGCGTGATCGACACGAATACCGTCCAGCCGAACATCCAGCCGGCGAGGTTGGCCATACCGATCGCGATGCAGAGCAGTGCGGTCCACCGCGGCACTACGGAATTGGAGGTGATTCGGTCCACTATTGGAGTCGGTCTCGGCGCAAAAAGACGGCATGGGGAACGGCAGAGGCGAGCCAATGCTGTACGGGTAGCGATCGAGGCAATGTTATCACGTTACTATTAAGCGACGGTTAAAGCCCGGGAACGCCTGACATGCGACGGGCGCGTTTACCGAAGCTTTATTCTACGTGGCGCGGTCTTGAGACCATTTTTATGGGCCGATCGCTAAGCTGGCCGGGTTGTATTGGTGCCTGCCGGGCCGCCCGGCGGGCCTTATCGTCCGACCGAAAGAAACCCATGAAGAATGTCATCCTGCTGGCCGGCGCCCTGGCCAGTCTTGCCGGCGCCGTCCACGCCGAAGAAGCCACCATCACCGGCAACGTCGCCCTCACCTCCGACTACCGTTACCGCGGCATGTCGCAAACCCGCCTGCAGCCGGCGGTGCAGCTCGGCGCCGACTACCTTGCCGCCTCCGGCTGGTATGCCGGCGCCTGGGCCTCGTCGATCACCTGGACCCGCGACGCCGGCGGCTCGGGCAGCATCGAGGCCGACCTGTACGGCGGCTGGCGCGGCACGCTGGCCAAGGACGTAAGTGTGGACGCCGGCCTGCTCGGCTACGTCTACCCGTCGAACGGCCTGTCGCACGTGGACGGCTGGGACAACGCGCATACCGCCGAGGTGTACGCCCAGCTTGGCTACGGCGTCGCCACCTTGAAGTATTCGCACAGCCTGACCAACCTGTTCGGGGTGGCGGATTCGCACGGCAGCGGCTACCTCGACCTGAACCTGAACTTCGCCGTCAGCGAGAAGACCACGCTCAACCTGCATGCCGGCCGCCAGCGCGTGCGTCATGTTGGCAGCGCCAGCTACACCGACTGGAAGGCCGCCATCGCCCACGAATTCGGCCTGGCCACCGTCACCCTGGCGGCGGTCGGCACGAATGCCAGCCGCACGGCCTATGCCTCGCCGGCCGATGGCCAGTTTCTCGGCAAGCGCGCGCTGCTCGTGAGCGTCGGCCGCAGCTTCTGAGCCGTTTTTACATTTCCTTTACAGCGGCGGGCCGCGTCTTTACCCCATCTTGATTCGGCCCACCCTACGCTACCAACAACAAGAACAACGTGAGGGTTTTCCATGGATGTGATTTTCATCGCCGCCCTTGGCGGCTTCGCGGCCCTGTGCTGCGCCCTGGTTGCGCTATGCGCGCGCCTGCGAGACGAAAAAGGAGCGCGCAAATGAGCGGACTATATCTCGGCGCCGGCCTGCTGGCCGGCGCCCTGCTCGCCTACCTCGTCTACGCCCTGCTGAAAGCGGAGGACCTGTGATGACGGCCGAATCGATCCTGCTGCTCGCGGCCTTTTTGCTGGTCCTGCTGGTACTGGCCTGGCCGCTCGGCCTGTTCATGGCCCACGTGGCCGGGCGCGCGTCCGTGCCCGGCATGCGCTGGCTCGGCCCCGTCGAGCGCCTGCTTCTGCGCGCCGCCGGCCCCGCCGCCGCGGAGGAACAAGGCTGGCGCGGCTACGCCTTTGCCCTCCTCCTGTTCAACGCCGTCGGCGCCCTGTTCACCTACTGCGTGCAGCGCCTGCAAGGCGCGCTGCCGCTGAACCCGCAATCCCTGCCCGGCGTGTCGCCAGATTCCTCGTTCAACACGGCGGTGAGTTTTGTCGCCAACACCAACTGGCAGGGTTATGCCGGCGAGCAGACCATGAGCTACCTGACCCAGATGCTCGCGCTGGCCGGCCAGAACTTCTTCTCCGCCGCCACCGGCATCGCGGTCGCATTCGCATTGATCCGCGCCTTTGGCGCGCGCTCGGCGGGCTCGATCGGCAACTTCTGGAGGGACCTGACCCGCTCCACCCTGTATGTGCTGCTGCCGCTGTCGCTGCTGTTCGCGTTGTTCCTGGTCAGCCAGGGCGTGATCCAGAACGTCAACGCTTATCAGGAGGTGGCAGTGATCGATGGCGGCGCCAGCCAGGTGCTGGCGATGGGCCCGGTCGCCTCGCAGGAAGCGATCAAGTTGCTGGGCACGAACGGCGGCGGCTTCTTCAACGCCAATTCCGCCCATCCCTTCGAGAACCCGACCGCGCTCTCCAACTTCGCGCAGATGCTGGCCATCTTCCTGATCCCGGCGGCGCTGTGCTTCACCTTCGGGCGCGTCGTGAACGACCGCCGCCAGGGCTGGGCAGTGCTGGGCGCGATGAGCCTGATGTTCGTGGTCGCTGCGGTGAGCGTCGCCGCCTTTGAACAACAGGCCAATCCGGTACTGGCGGCGCTCGGCGTCGACGGAGCGCACAGTGCCCTGCAGGCCGGCGGCAACATGGAAGGCAAGGAGGTTCGCTTCGGTATCGCTGCCAGCACGCTGTTCGCCGCGGTGACCACGGCCGCGTCCTGCGGCGCGGTGAACGCCATGCACGATTCCTTCATGCCCCTGGGCGGCATGGTGCCGCTGGTCCTGATGCAACTGGGCGAAGTCGTGTTCGGCGGCGTCGGTTCCGGCCTGTACGGCATGCTGGTGTTCGCCCTCCTGGCGGTGTTCGTGGCCGGCCTGATGATCGGCCGCACGCCCGAATACCTGGGCAAGAAGATCCAGGCTTTCGAAATGAAGATGGCGGCCATCGTGATCCTGGCGGTGCCGGTCCTGGTGCTGGCCGGGACGGCGGTCGCGGTGGTGCTCGACGCCGGCAAGGCCGGCCTGGCCAATCCCGGCGCGCATGGCTTCAGCGAGGTGCTGTACGCCTTCACCTCTGCCGCCAACAACAACGGCAGCGCCTTTGCCGGGCTGTCGGCGAACACGCCCTTCTACAACACCCTGCTGGCGATTGCCATGTGGTTCGGGCGCTTTGCCGTAATCGTGCCGGTGCTGGCCATCGCCGGTTCGCTGGCGGCGAAACAAAAACTGAATCCGACCTCCGGCACCCTGCCGACCCACGGCCCCATGTTCGTGTTCCTGCTGGTGGCCATCGTGGTGCTGGTCGGGGTGCTGAACTACGTGCCCGCGCTCGCACTCGGCCCTGTTGCCGAACACCTGCAGCTGTTCGCCCGCTGAACCATTCTGGAGTCAACGATGTCCGCATTTCTCTTCCCCACGACGACCAACAAGGCCACGGCGCCGAGCCCTAGCCTGAGTCTGTTCGACTCGACCCTGATCCTGCCGGCAGTGAAAGGCGCGTTCGCCAAGCTCGACCCGCGCGTGCAGTTGCGCAGCCCCGTCATGTTCGTGGTCTACGCCGGCAGCATCCTCACGACCCTGCTGTTCATCCACTCCCTGGGCGGCGCCGGCGATGCACCGTCCGGCTACATCCTGGCGATCGCTGTCTGGCTCTGGTTCACGGTGCTGTTCGCGAACTTTGCCGAAGCCCTGGCCGAAGGCCGCAGCAAGGCGCAGGCGGCCTCGCTGCGCGGCCTGAAGGTCGCCACCATGGCCAAGAAGCTCGACCAGCCGCGCCACGGCAGCAGCTGGCTGCCCCTGAGCGCAGCCGACCTGCGCAAAGGGAACGTGATCCTGGTCGAAGCCGGCGACGTGATCCCGATCGACGGCGAAGCCATCGAAGGCATCGCCTCGGTCGACGAAAGCGCCATCACCGGCGAGTCGGCACCCGTGATCCGCGAAGCCGGCGGCGACTTCTGCGCCGTCACCGGCGGCACCCGCGTGCTGTCGGACTGGCTGGTGGTGCGCGTCAGCGCCAACCCCGGCGAGACCTTCCTCGACCGCATGATCGCCATGGTCGAAGGCGCCCAGCGCCGCAAGACACCGAACGAGATCGCGCTCACCATTCTGCTGGTGGCGCTGACGATCGTGTTCCTGGTCGTGACCGTAACCCTGCTGCCGTTCTCCCTGTTCGCGGTGGACGCCGCCGGCAGCGGTGCGCCGGTGTCGGTGACGACCCTGGTCGCGCTGCTGGTGTGCCTGATCCCGACCACTATCGGCGGCCTGTTATCCAGCATCGGCGTGGCCGGCATGAGCCGCATGATGGGCGCGAACGTGATCGCCACCTCGGGCCGCGCCGTGGAAGCGGCCGGCGACGTCGACGTGCTGCTGCTCGATAAGACCGGCACCATCACCCTCGGCAACCGCCAGGCCAGCGACTTCCTGCCCGCGCCCGGCGTGACCGAACCGCAGCTGGCCGACGTCGCGCAACTGGCTTCGCTGGCCGACGAAACCCCGGAAGGCCGCAGCATCGTGGTGCTGGCCAAGACCCGCTTCGCCATGCGCGAGCGCGAGCTGGCGTCGCTCGGCGCCCATTTCGTGCCCTTCACCGCCCAGACCCGCATGAGCGGCGTCGACATCGCGGCCGACGGAACCGCGCGCGTGATCCGCAAGGGCGCCGCCAGCGCCGTACGCAAGCACGTCGAGGCGCTCGGCGGCACGTGGCCGGAGGCCGTGGCGCGCGCCGTGGACGATGCGGCGCGCCGCGGCAGCACGCCGCTGGCCGTGTCCGACGGCGCCCGTGTGCTGGGCGTGGTCGAACTGAAGGACGTGGTGAAAGGCGGCATCCGCGAACGCTTCGGTTCGCTGCGCCGCATGGGCATCGAGACCGTGATGATCACCGGCGATAATCGGCTCACTGCGGCGGCGATCGCGGCCGAAGCCGGGGTCGACGACTTCCTGGCCGACGCCACGCCCGAAGACAAGCTGGCCCTGATCCGGCGTTACCAGGGCGAAGGCCGCCTGGTGGCGATGACCGGCGACGGCACCAACGACGCCCCGGCGCTGGCCCAGGCCGACGTGGCGGTAGCCATGAACTCGGGCACGCAGGCGGCTAAGGAAGCCGGCAACATGGTCGACCTGGATTCGAACCCGACCAAGCTGCTCGAGATCGTCGAGATCGGCAAGCAGATGCTGATGACGCGCGGCTCGCTCACCACCTTCTCGATCGCCAACGACATCGCCAAGTACTTCGCGATCATCCCGGCGGCCTTTGTCGGCGTGTATCCGCAACTGGCCGCGCTCGACATCATGGGCCTGCACAGCCCATCGTCGGCGATTTTGTCGGCGGTGATCTTCAACGCCCTGATCATCGTGCTCCTCATTCCGCTGGCGCTGCGCGGGGTGCGCTACCGCGCGATCGGCGCCGCCGCGCTGCTGCGCCGGAACATGCTGG
>DAMABW010000289.1:0-6328 GCA_031999925.1 Massilia sp.
GGATGCGCACATCTCGCCGGGTGAAATAGCTGTTGGTGTGGTCATTGGCCGCGCCTCCGAATATTTCGATTTCTTTGTGTATGCCATCGCCTCGGTGCTGGTTTTTCCAGCAGTTTTCTTCCCCTGGGCAGATCGACTCGAAGGCACACTCTACTCGTTTACGATTTTTGCGTTCGCATTTATCGCGCGCCCCCTCGGCACCCTGATCTTCATGGCCATCCAGCAGCGCTTCAGTAGGGAAATAAAGCTGACGATTGCCCTGTTCCTGCTCGGGACGGCAACCGTGACCATTGCTTTCCTGCCGACCTATGCCCAGATCGGCGCGACGTCGATCGTCCTGCTGTCCCTGATGCGCATCGCCCAGGGCGTGGCCCAGGGCGGCTCCTGGGACGGCCTGCCGTCGCTGCTCGCGCTGAACGCGCCGGAGCACAAGCGCGGCTGGTACGCCATGCTCGGCCAGTTGTCGGCGCCGCTCGGCTTCCTGATCGCCGCCGGCCTGTTCGCCTACCTGCTCGACAACCTGCAGACCGACGACTTCCTGATCTGGGGCTGGCGCTTCCCGTTCTTCGTCGCCTTCGCCATCAACGTGGTCGCCCTCTTCGCCCGCCTGCGCCTGGTGTCGACCACCGAGTACTCGCACCTGCTCGACAAGCACGAACTCGACCCGGCCCCGGTCGGCGAACTGGTCAGCAAGCAAGGCACGAACATCGTCATCGGCGCCCTGGCCGCCCTGGCCAGCTACGCGCTGTTCCACCTGGTGACCGTGTTCCCGCTGTCCTGGATCCAGTTGTACGACACCCGTCCGGTCAGCGGCTTCCTGTACCTGCAGATGTGGGGCGCGGCCATTGCCGCCGTGTGCATCCTGCTGTCCGGCCTGGTGGCGGATAAAGTGGGCCGCCGTACCACGCTCGGCACCCTGGCGGCGCTGATCGCGATCTTCTCGGCCTTTGTCCCGATGCTGATCGACGGCGGCGAAGGCGGCCAGAACGCCTTCATCCTGATCGGCTTCGCCCTGCTCGGCCTGTCGTACGGCCAGGCTGCCGGCGCCGTGACCTCGAACTTCCAGTCGCGCTTCCGTTACACCGGCGCCGCCCTGACCTCGGACCTGGCCTGGCTGGTCGGCGCCGCGTTCGCACCGCTGGTTGCACTCGGCCTGTCGGCGCACTTCGGCCTCGGTTACGTGAGCCTGTACCTGCTGTCGGGTGCGGTCGGTTCGCTGGCGGCGCTGTCGCTGAACCGCAAGCTCGAGATCAAGGACTGAATGACCCGGTTGTTGACGTGAGCAGGACGCGTGGACGGTAAACCCGTCCACCGACACCTCGTTAAACGGTTCCGGCAGGCCGCGGCTTGCCGGAATTTTTTTTATTTTCGTGGTCAAAGTCGTATTTGTGCAACGGCCTGCACCATGACACGTTCGATGTCCGTGACCGTCCCGGCGGGAGCAGTCCGGCTGGAAGGCATCCTCGCCCTGCCCGCCGCACCGATCGGCGTGGTGCTGTTCGCGCATGGCAGCGGCAGCGGGCGGCTCAGCCCGCGCAATACCTTCGTCGCCAGCCAGTTGCACGCGGCGGGCATCGCCACCCTCCTCCTCGATCTGCTCACGGCGCAGGAAGATGCCGTGTACCAGAACCGTTTCGATATCGGGCTGCTGTGCCGGCGGCTGCATGCGGCCGCTTCCTGGCTGGGCACGGAACCGCTGACGGCGCCCTTGTCGCTGGGCTTGTTCGGGGCGAGCACGGGTGCGGCGGCAGCGCTGCGCCTGGCGGGCGACAGCGGCAGCGGCGTGGCGGCCGTGGTGTCGCGCGGTGGGCGGCCGGACCTGACCGGGCCCCTCATCGCGCAGGTGGACGCGCCGACTTTATTGATCGTCGGTGGCGAGGATGCGGCGGTGATCGGGGTGAACCGGCAGGCGCTGGGTGAGTTGCGCTCCGAGAAGGAGTTGGCGATCGTACCGGGGGCTGGGCATTTGTTCGAGCAACCGGGGACGCTGGAGCAGGCGGCGAATTTGGCCTGCGCGTGGTTCGTGCGGCACTTCGGGCCGGCCTAGCCTCAGCTATTACCAGACGCTCCCAGTCGCGGCCTCAACCGTACGGTGGCTGCGGCCGGCGCAGGCGCCCTGTTCAGGAACGCGACTTCCTTTCAATCGGCCATTCGACCAGCGCAAATACCCACAAGACGATCAGGTTCACGCCGGGAATGAGCGTCAGGATGGACCATGCGCCCGAATAGCCGGCCTTGTTCAGAATGCGCCAGAAGGGAAAGAGCGCAATCGCGACGACTGCGAGGAGGATAAGCCAGTGCCAGATGCTGAATGTACTCATGTCAAGGACTCCGTTTTCGGCATCGGTGCGTGCCGATTCGCGCTTGCCATTGTAGTAAACAGCAAGCGCGTGAAAACTCGTCAATTGTCACGAATGCTCATGCCGAAGCCGGCATGGTTCACAGCTCACGCCAACGCCGTATCCAGCACTGTCATTAATATGAAGCCGAAGATCAGCGCAATCGATGCCGTGGTCCCGTTGCCGCTTACGCGCATTTCGGGAATCACGTCGTTGACGATCACGAACAGCATCGCGCCACCCGCAGCGGCCAGGGCAAACGGCAGCAGGCCCGCCGAGATGCCGATCAGGGCCACGCCGAGCGCGGCGGCGATCGGCTCGATCACGCCGGACAGCACGCCGAGGCCAACCGCGGTCAGGCGGCCGTAGCCGACCGTGCGCAGGGCCAGCGCCACCACCAGGCCCTCGGGCACGTCCTGGATCGAGACGCCGGTGGTAAGCGAGTTCGCTTTTTCCAGGTCGATGCCGGCATAGGCGACGCCGATGGCCAGGCCTTCGGGCATGTTGTGCAGGGCGACGGCGGCGACGAACATCCAGGCGCGGCGCAGCGAGTTGCCGCGGGTATCCTCGACCTGCAGGACGTGGGCCGGTTCGATGGCGCGGCTCAGCAGCAGGATGGCGCCGGCGCCGAACATGATGCCGGCACCCGCCAGCAGGCTCGCTTCCCAGGCGCCGGCGCCGGCCGAGCGGGCAGCGGCGAGCGCGGGAATCACGAGGGAAAAGGCGGTCGCACCCAGCATCACCCCGGCGCCGAAGCCGAGGAAGCTGTCGTAGGTGCGTTTCGAGAAATTCTGGGAGAGCAGCACCGGCAAGGTGCCGAGTGCGGTGGCGGCAGCGGCTGTTCCGCCGCCCAGCAGGGCCGCGTGCATCTTCGGATTGGCGTACATGATCTGTTCGATCAGGCTGCCGAGTAATAACAGGCAACCGACCGAGCAAATCAGCAGGCCGACGGCGCGGCGCACCGTGAAGGCACGCACCAGCGTGTCGGTCCAGCGCAGCTTCTGTGAATCTGGGTCCATCAGGAATCCTTTCTGCGACGCGGGATGTGCGCCCGCGCCAGCCGGCTGGTGGCCGGTCGGCGCGGTGAATTGCTACCCTTGCGTCGATTCTACGCCAACGGCGCGGAAAACTCCGGCACCGTTGGTTACCAGACAAGCTTACGGCTTGCTGATGGCGGAAGCGCCCTTCGGCGTGGACGGGTCGAGGCCGAGTTCGGCACCGGTGGTCGGATCCTTGGATGGATCAGACAGCGTGCGCGCCTGCATCTGCTTCAGCACGTCGACGTCGGCTGCCGGCAACTTGACTTCGGCTTCGCCGGAACCGCCATCGACACCCATCTGCTTTTCGCGGTCGGTGACGAAGTCCCACTTCTCGCCCTGGTTCCATGGGCCGCGCATTTCGCCCGGACCCTGGGACATGTTGAAGTAGACGCTCGAGAAGCGCGGATCGACAGGCATTTTCCCTGGAGGGAAGTTCGACTCCATCGAATACAACGCCTTTTCGAAGGATTTCTGGTGGGCGACCTCGCGCGTCATCAGGAAGCCGAGTGCTTCCTTCACGCCCGGGTCGTCGGTACAGGCAATCAGGCGTTCGTAGACGATCTTGGCGCGCGCCTCGGCGGCGATGTTCGAGCGCAAGTCGGCGGTCGGTTCGGTGATCGAGTCGATGTAGGCGGCGGTCCAGGGTACGCCGGCGGAGTTGGTCAGCGGGGTGCCGGCGCCGTACAGCACCTGGGTGATGTGGCTGTCGTTACCCGCACCGGTGATCTTGCGGTACATCTCGGCTTCGCTGTCGACGGCCTCGGCCAACTGGCCTTTGGCACCCTTGTTCAGCATGGCGACGATATGCCCGATCACTTCGAGGTGGCTCAGCTCCTCGGTGGCGATGTCGAACAGCATGTCCTTGCGGCCTGGATCGTCTTCCGATACGGCTTGGGTAAAGTAGCGCATCGCCGCAGCGAGCTCGCCCTGTGGGCCGCCGAACTGTTCCAGCATCAGGTTGGCCAGGCCAGGGTTGGGGCCGCTGACGCGGACCGTATATTGCAGGCGCTTGTTATGTGCAAACATTCCGACTCCTTTGATAGATGAAAACTAAGCGTCCACGCGACAGCGTGCGACGCCATCTAATCACGGCTGCACGGTGCTGCACCGTCAGTCGAACGTGGCTGTATCTTCGCAGGGATGAGCGTAGGAGTAATCAGAAGCACCGCCGTATCAGTGTAGGACTAGGGTGACAAACTATTAAGACGAAAAATAGACCTTTCCGCAACTCATCTTTCCAGCTGTTAAACGACGTTCGCAAAAGATGAGCACAAGAAAGAAGAAAATTGCCTGGCCGGTTCGCCAGTGAAGACCCTATTGACTGCGGGGCTTATGCCGACGCTTATATAGGGCATCGTCCTACGCGAACGCCATATTTGAAGAGCTAGGATGTTGGTCAATCACTAACAAGGAGAGCAGACATGTTTTCTCTGAAACAACTCAGCCCGACCATCACCGACATGATCCGCTTCGATCACTCTCATGTGATGGTCACTTTCCACCAATACACCAAGGACAAGGCGCCGAGCGTCAAGAAGGCCCTGGCCGAAACCATCTGCACCGCACTGGACATCCACGCCACGCTGGAAGAGGAAGTGTTCTATCCGGTGATGCGGCAGCTCGACAAGGGCGAGCCCTTCGTGCACAAGGCCGAGCCGGAACACAACGAGATGCGCCGCATCATCAGCGAACTGCGCCGCACCAGCGGTTCCGATCCGCGCCACGACAAGCTGATCCTGGAACTGATGCGCGACGTGATCCACCACGTGGCGGACGAGGAAACCACCCTGCTCCCGCAGGCCGAAACACTGATGAGCAAGGCACGTCTGTCGGAACTGGGCGCACAGATGACCAAGCGCCGCATGGAACTGGTGGCCCCGAAGGCGGGCAAGCTGGCCAAGAGCCACGCCGTCGGTTTCTCGGGCAGCACGGCTGCGATGGTGGTGGGTGCCGCGAGCGCGCTGATCGCCCTGCGCACGCTGGTGAAGAAGCCGTCGATGCCGGGGGCGAACCGGACCTGGTCGCACGCGAATTCGACGCCGGGGCAGTGATCGTCGGAGGCGTGTCGACAATCAGCGGTTCCGTGGCGGTGGGTACAAGTACCCACCCTACGAAAGTCGGCTGTAGGGTGGGTACTCGTACCCACTATTCCCGCGTTTCCGAAATCG
Source organism: Massilia sp. (assembly GCA_031999925.1). Classification (GTDB taxonomy): domain Bacteria; phylum Pseudomonadota; class Gammaproteobacteria; order Burkholderiales; family Burkholderiaceae_D; genus Telluria. The sequence continues at coordinate 5,548 of DAMABW010000289.1, forward strand.
AAACGTTGGTTGGTACACGTACCCGCCGCTACCACGTGTCCGATATCGAAAAACGAATCAGGCCACTTCCGCCTGCTTGATCGCCCCACGCTTGATCTGGTCGCGCTCGATCGACTCGAACAGCGCCTTGAAGTTCCCTTCCCCAAAGCCCTCGTCGCCCTTGCGCTGGATGAACTCGAAGAACACCGGGCCCAGCTGCGCTTCGCCGAAGATCTGCAGCAGCAAACGCGGCTTGCCGTCGGTGACGGCGCCGTCGAGCAGCAAGCCGCGCTTCTGCAGTTCGCTCGCGTTTTCGCCGTGGCCGGGAATGCGGCCGTCGAGCATCTCGTAATAGGTTTCCGGCGGTGCGGCCATCAGCGGCACGCCGGCGGCGCGCAGGCCGTCGACGGTCTTGATCAGGTCGTCGCACAGCAGGGCGATGTGCTGGATGCCTTCGCCGTTGAACTGCAGCAGGAATTCCTCGATCTGGCCGCCGCCGGCCTTGCCCTCTTCGTTCAGCGGAATGCGGATCTTGCCGTCCGGCGCGGTCATCGCCTTCGAGGTCAGGCCGGTGTACTCGCCCTTGATGTCGAAGTAGCGGATTTCGCGGAAGTTGAACAGGCGCTCGTAGAACGACGCCCAGAAGGCCATGCGGCCACGGTAGACGTTGTGGGTCAGGTGGTCGATGAGCTTCAGGCCGTGGCCGAACGGACGGCGCTCGACGCCCTCGATGAACTCGAAGTCGATGTCATAGATCGACTTGCCGTCCTCGAAGCGGTCGATCAGATACAGCGGCGCGCCG
>DAMABW010000290.1:0-6323 GCA_031999925.1 Massilia sp.
ACCCGCACCCGCACCCGCACCCGCACCGGCTCCCGCAGCGCCACCGGGTTTCATCCCGCCGCCGCCGCGCGACCCGGCCTGGGGCGAGGTGCCGATGACCTCGGCCCCGCCGCCCGCGCCCTATGTGCCGCCGGCGGCGCCGCCGCCAAGCGAGGGAGACACCGGTCCATCGCCTGAAGAGATTGCGAAGATGGACTGGGACGAGCTGCGCACCGCGATTGCTTCTTGCCGTCGCTGCGGCGCCTGCGAGGGCGGGCGCAAGCCGGTGTACGGCGCCGGCGCCCGCACGGCACGCTGGTTCGTCGCCGCCGGCGCCACCTCGAGCGTCGACGAAAAGGCCGGCCAGCCCTTGGCGGGCGAGGCCGGCAAGCTGCTCGACAACATGCTGGCCGCGGTCGACCTGTCGCGCGCGCAGGACGTGTACGTCACCAGCCTGGTGAAATGCCGTCCGGCCAGCGCGAACGGCGGCGACCGCGCACCGACCTTCGACGAAGCGGCGGCCTGCCGTCCCTTCCTGGAGCGCGAACTGGCCTTGAGCGGCGCGTCCACCGTGCTGACCCTGGGCCAGATCGCCGCCAACGGCCTGCTCGGCAAGCCGCTGCAGGAACCGCTGGCCGGTTCGCGCGGCGCCGTGCACGCGCTGGCCGGCGCCGACCTGGTGGCCACGTTGCATCCGGGCGAGTTGCTGCGCCGGGGCGGCGATAAATCCCTGGCCTGGGCCGACCTGTGCCGCGCGCGGGCTGCGCATGCGCGACGGGGCCGATAGCTACCAGGCAGGCTTTCACCGCCGCTGGGCACACCTGCGGCGCGCACGGGTGCGTGCGCTGGCCTGGCTGCTCGATTCTCCCGATTTGCTCGACAGCGCCGCGCCGCACTGGCAAGGCCGCATCGCCTCGCTCGGCCCGGTGACGCCGGAGGTGGGGCGCTGGCTGCTTGAGCTCGACCACGATCCTGCCGCGCTCGACGCGGCGCTCGGGCCGCGCGTCTATACCCGTCTCGGGCTGTATGCCGAAAAGCTGATGGCTTTCTATTTCCAGCACCAGGGCCGCCTGATCGAACATGGCCTGCAGATCCGCGCCAGCCGCAACGACACCGTCGGCGAATTCGACTTCCTGCTCGACGCCGGGCCGGACGCGCTGGAACACATCGAGTTCGCCACCAAGTTCTACCTGCTGCAAGGCGGGGAAGGGCGGGAGTTCGACGCCCTGGTCGGCCCGAACCTGGCCGACAGCCTGGGCGCCAAGATGCGCAAGATCTTCGAGCGCCAATTGGAACTGGGTGCGCATCCGGCGGCCCAGGCGCTGCTGCCGCGGCCGGTAACGGCGGCGCGAGCCCTGGTGAAAGGCTGGCTGTTCTATCCGGCCGGCAGCTGGGCGGCGATGAGCGGCATCACGGCCGGGCATTGCCGCGGGTTCTGGTGCGCCTTGAATGAACTCGATGCGACCGAGGCGGATGCCTTCCTGATCCTGCCGAAGCTGCAATGGCTGGCGCCATTCCGCGCGTCGCAGGCGGCCGGGCTATTGAACCGCGCGCAGTTGCATGCGGAACTGGAGGCGCAATTCGAGGAATCAGGCTCGCCGGTGCTGGTGGCTGTGGTGCGCGAAACGCCGGGGTGTGTGGAAGAAATCGAGCGCGGATTCATCGTGCCGAACGATTGGCGCGAGCGGGCCGCGGCGCGTTATCCAGCAAATGTGTCGAGAAATATTGTTTGGTAATATTGCATTAATTGCAAATATTATTAGCAATACAGGAGCCGCCGGCGTCAACCGTAGGGTGGGCACTCCGTGCCCACGCGGTACGCACGTTTGCACATATTGTTGGCCGCACCGTCATCTTCCCGAAGCGTTCGCAACATTGCTGACGTCAGCGAGCGACGTTTTGACGCACGTGTCCAAGTGATGAACACGTAACCGCGTGGGCACTTCGGAGAGGCCCCCGGCCTCTCCACCCCCACCCTACAAGAGGCCGCCCGACCGTATTACACGCGGCGGGCAAGCCTCCGATCAGTGCTTATGCTCGCCAATCAAGGCCAGCGAATCATGCTGCTTCTGGTTCAACTGGTGGCGCCGCAGGATCAGGTAAGTGATGCCGGCGATCGACAGCCCGAAGATCACGATGATCACGTTCAGGTTGAGGTTCAGGGTGATCATGATCGCGTACATCGCCAGCATGGTCAGGATCGACAGGTTCTCGTTGAAGTTCTGCACCGCGATCGAGTGCCCCGCGCTCATCAACACGTGGCCGCGGTGCTGCAGCAGCGCGTTCATCGGCACCACGAAGAAGCCCGACAGGAAGCCGATCATGGCCAGCAGCGGGTAGGCGACGATCACATCGTGCACGAAGACCATCACGGTCACGATCAGGCCCATGAAAATCCCCATCGGGATCACGGTCAGCGATTTCTTCAGCGGGATCATCTTCGCGGCCAGCGCGGCGCCCACCGCCACGCCGATCGCCACCACGCCGATCAGGCTGGTGGCCTTATCCAGCGGCATGTGCAGCGAGCGCTCGGCCCACTTCAGCACGATGAATTGCAAGGTCGCGCCCGCGCCCCAGAACAGGGTGGTCACGGCCAGCGAAATCTGGCCCAGCTTGTCCTTCCACAGCGTGGCCGAGCAGTTGGCGAAGTCCGCGATCAGCTTCATCGGGTTGCGTTCCTGGTGCTCGTAGCGCGCGCCAGTGTCGGGGATGCGCAGGTTGAACAACGCAGCCAATATATAGATGAACACCACCACGGCCATCGCCGCTTCGCTGGTGCTGTCGATACCCGGGATGCCGAAGCCGAGCAGCAGGGTTGATCCGGCGTCGCTCACCAGGGCGCCGCCGAGCACGGTGCCGAAGATGATCGACATCACGGTCAGGCCTTCGATCCAGCCGTTGGCGGCAACGAGTTTTTCGGGCGGCAGGAGTTCGGTCAGGATGCCGTACTTGGCCGGCGAATACACGGCCGCGCCGAAGCCGACCACGGCGTAGGCGAGCAGGGGATGGACGGTCAGGAACATCAGGCCGCAACCGAAGATCTTGATCAGGTTGGCGATGAACATCACGCGGCCCTTGAGCAGCGAATCGGCAAAGGCGCCGACAAAAGCGGCCAGCAGCACATAGAACAGCACGAACGACAGCTTCAGCAACGGCGTCAGCGATGCCGGGGCGTTCATCGTCACCAGGATGTCAATGGCTACGAACAGCAGCGCATTGTCTGCCAGCGACGAGAAGAACTGCGCCGCCATGATGGTGTAGAAACCACGGTTCATCGAAAGTATCTGAAAACAAGTGTGGGTTGCTTTATACCATGAAAGGGTGGCTCGCCAAAGAATTCAGCCCCGCGGAAAGGGGGGCTGTCCGGTAAAATAGAGCCTTTCACCTAATACTGTTTCTCTTCTTTTTCCGGTCTCTTTCCCCATATAGTTGCCATGCCACGCCCTCTCTGCGCCACCATTCACCTCGATTCGATGCAGCATAACCTGGCGCGCGCCCGCGCCTGCGCCCCGCAGTCCAAGGCCTGGGCCGTGGTAAAGGCGAACGCCTACGGCCATGGCCTGGAACGCGGCATGAAGGGTTTCGCGCTGGCCGACGGCCTGGCCCTGATCGAGACCGAGAATGCCCTGCGCCTGCGCGAACTCGGCTGGATCAAGCCGGTCCTGCTGCTGGAAGGGATCTTCGACGCCCTTGATGTGCCGCTGCTGGCCGAGCACAATATCAACAGCACCGTGCACTGCCTGGAGCAGATCAAGATGCTGGAGTACACCCAGCTGTACCGCCCGATCGACGTGCACCTGAAGATGAACACCGGAATGAACCGCCTGGGCTTCCGGCCCGACGAATACGCCGCCGCCTATAAACGCCTGCGCGCGATCCCGGGCGTGCGCAACATCACCCACATGACCCACTTCGCGAATGCCGACGAACTGGAACACCCGCGCCTGACCATCAGCGAGCAGGTGCGCCGCTTCCGCGCCGGCGTCGAAGGCCTGGAGGGCGAGCGCAGTCTGTCGAATTCGGCCGGCGTGCTGCACCAGGAAGTGCTGGCGCAGGAACTGCAGAACGACTGGGTCCGTCCCGGCATCATGCTGTACGGCGGCACCCCGGGCGGCGGCCGCACGGCGCACGACTTCGGCCTGCGCCCGACCATGACCTTGAGCTCCGAGATCATCGCGATCCAGCAGCTCGAAGCCGGCGACACCGTCGGCTACGGCAGCCGCTTCGAGGCCAGCGGCCCGATGCAGGTGGGCGTGGTGGCCTGCGGTTACGCCGACGGCTACCCGCGCCACGCGCCGCACGGCACGCCGGTGATCGTCGACGGCGTGCGCACCAGCGTGGTGGGGCGGGTATCGATGGACATGATGACGGTCGACCTGACGCCGATCCCGAATGCGCGCGTCGGCAGCAAGGTGACGCTCTGGGGCGACGGCTTGCCGATCGACGAAGTGGCGACCGCCTCGGGCACGATCGGCTATGAATTGATGTGCGCGCTCGCACCGCGCGTGCGCGTGAACGAAGGACGGATGGGAACCCATGGCTAAGGCAAAGACCCAGTTTGTGTGCAGCGAATGCGGCAGCGTGAGCAGCCGCTGGATGGGGCAGTGCCCCGACTGCAAGGCCTGGAACACGCTGGTCGAGACGGTGGCGGAAAGCGCCGGCGTGAACCGCATGTCCCAGACCAGCCACCACAAGGCGCTGGCCCAGACGGCGCCGGTGCTGTCGCTGGCCGACATCGAGGCGATCGACGTGCCGCGCTTCGGCACCGGCATCGAGGAATTCGACCGCGTGCTGGGCGGCGGCCTGGTGGCGGGCGGCGTGGTGCTGATCGGCGGCGACCCGGGCATCGGCAAGTCGACCCTGCTGCTGCAGGCGCTCGCCAACCTGGCCTCGGTGCGCAGTACTTTATATGTGAGCGGCGAGGAATCCGGCGCCCAGATCGCGCTGCGCGCCAAGCGCCTGTCGGTCGACGCCAAGGAACTCAAGCTGCAGGCCGAGATCCAGCTCGAGAAAATCCTCGGCACCCTGGCCGATCTGAAGCCGGAAGTGGCGGTGATCGACTCGATCCAGACCCTGTATTCGGATGCGCTTACCGCGGCACCGGGTTCGGTGTCGCAGGTGCGCGAATGCGCGGCGCAACTGACCCGCGTGGCGAAGCAGACCGGCGTGACCATCATCCTGGTTGGGCACGTGACGAAAGAAGGCGCGCTGGCCGGTCCGCGCGTGCTGGAACACATCGTCGACACCGTGCTGTATTTCGAGGGCGATACCCAGTCCAGCTTCCGCCTGGTGCGGGCGATCAAGAACCGCTTCGGCGCGGTGAACGAACTGGGCGTGTTCGCCATGACCGAAAAGGGCCTGAAGGGCGTGTCGAACCCGTCGGCGCTGTTCCTGTCGCAGCACGACAGCCAGGTGCCCGGTTCCTGCGTGATGGTCACGCAGGAGGGCACGCGCCCGCTGCTGGTGGAAATCCAGGCCCTGGTCGACGCCAGCCATTTGCCGAACGCGCGCCGCCTGTCCGTCGGCCTGGAGCAGAACCGGCTGGCGATGCTGCTGGCCGTGCTGCACCGGCATGCCGGCATCGCCGCTTTCGACCAGGACGTGTTCATCAACGCGGTGGGCGGCGTGAAGATCGCCGAACCCGCGGCCGACCTGGCCGTGCTGCTGGCAATTAACTCGTCGATGCGCAGTAAACCCTTGCCGCGCGGGCTGGTCGTGTTCGGCGAAGTCGGTCTGGCCGGCGAGATCCGCCCGGCGCCGCGCGGCCAGGAACGCCTGAAGGAAGCGGCCAAGCTGGGCTTCTCGACGGCGATCATCCCGAAGGCGAATGTGCCGAAGCAAAAGATCGAGGGCATGAACATCATCGCGGTCGAGCGCATCGACCAGGCCTTCAGCAAACTGCGGGAATTGGACTGATGCCCGACGGATTCATCGGATTTTGCCTATAATAAAGAATGTTTCTTAGGTAAAAGCTGGTGAATCCGTGACAGAGCAAAGGCAGTCCCCCCGCAAAGTACTGAAAACCCGCGTCATGCTCGCTTTCGAAGGCAGTGCCCCGGTGCTGGGCCGCACCACCGACCTCAGCGCCCAGGGCGTCAGCGTCAGCGTGCCGCACCCGGTGCCGGCCGGCGCCACGGCGCAATTGCGTTTCGACCTGCTGGTCGACGGGACCATTGTCCCGGTCAACACCCGCGCCAAGGCATCGCATTGCATCCTCAGCAATGGCGACTTCAAGGTCGGCTTCCAGTTCCTGAACCTGGACCTGGGCGTGATGACGGCGTTGTCACGTTTCCTGCGCTAATTAATACGCCGGCAGCACGATGCTGTCGGAATCGCGGGCGAAC
>DAMABW010000291.1:0-6288 GCA_031999925.1 Massilia sp.
CGCAAGCCCCGGAGCCGGTCATCCTGGCCGAACCGTATTGGCTCAACCATGCGATCGCTTCCCCTACTTCTGGAAACAACCTGACTGCAACTCCTTGCAAATCATTTCTCCCGAAGCCGCTGATGTTTTGCGCTTCAGGAAAGTCCGCTATTCTGACGGGTTTGCTGTCTCTTGTCAAATCGTGCGCGGTAAAAATTGCTGGGGTCGGTACGGAGACACCCGGCTCGATCACGACATACCAGCAATCCGGCCCCTGGACAGGCTGCATCGCTTCGCCGATGCCTTCCACGAACGCGGTCTCGCCAAACAGGAAAAACGGAATGTCGGCGCCCAGCGGCAAGCCGATCTCCATCAATTCCTCGTCGCTGAATCCGCCCTGCCACAACCGGTTGGCCGCCATCAGCGCGGTGGCCGCATCCGAGGAGCCGCCGCCGAGGCCGCCGCCCATGGGGAGGATTTTATCCAGGCGCACGTCGATGCCGCGTACGGCACGACCATGACGCTGTTCGAAGGCATCGGCCAGGCGCCGCAGCGCCCGTACCACCAAGTCGGATTCTTCCGGCACACCGGGTACGTCGTTGACGCGGCGAATCAGGCCGTCCTCACGCAGGTCGAAATGCAGGCTGTCGCCGCGGTCGATCAGCTGGAACACGCTTTGCAGCAGGTGGTAACCGTCGGCGCGGCGGCCGACGACGTGCAGGAACAGATTCAGCTTGGCCGGCGCCGGGCAATCGTGCAGCGACTTCATGGGTTGGATGGAGCGATGATGATGCGGATTTCCAGTTCGCCGGACGCGGTGGTGCGCGCGGCGTCGATGCGCTTGGGCAGCGGGTGGGCTGCCGTTTCGTCTTGCCAGGAAGCGAAGCGCAAGCGCCAGCCGTCGCGCGTGTAGACACTGTTGTTGGCGGGCGAAGCGGCGAAGCGCTTGCCGTCGCTGCCGACTGCATAGCCTTGCAGCCAGTCACGCAGCCCGGCCACCGGCAACTGCCAGCCCAGTGCCTGGGCAGTGAGCGTGTCGATGTCCTGGGCTACCAGTGGTTCGCGCCCGGCCTGGGTCAGCGTGGCCTGTTGCGGCGTGACGCTGATCGCGGCGAGCTGGCTGAACGACGACGACAGCGTGACATCGATCTTGCCTGGCTGCTGAGACCAAGTGAAGTTGCCAGTCAGCGAATCCGGCTGGCCTTCCTTCAGATAGTTCACCGACAGGCGTCCGGCCAGCTCGATGGTCTCGCGGTAGTCGCCCACGGTGGACTGGGACAGAGGAGCGGTGGCGCAGCCGGCCAGGGTGGCGGCGATGGCAAGCAGGGAAAGGCGTCGGGTGATCGGCATCGGTCTCGGTAATAGGTGGAGAAACAAACGGCGGAACGAGTCCGCCGCTAGCGTCTAGCTGTTACGGCAATTATTTCACAGAGACAGGCGCAGGCGCGCCAGCGTACTGCGCAGGGTGTCGTTCTGCGGGTCCTTGGCGCGCGCTTCGAGCCACAGTTTCTGGGCGTCGGCACGCTTGCCGCGCTGCCACAGTACTTCGCCGAGGTGGACCGCGATTTCCGGGTCGCGGCGCAGACTGTAGGCGCGGCGCAGGTGACCCTCGGCCGCCTCCAGGTTACCGAGGCGGTATTCGACCCAGCCCATGCTGTCCATGATGAAGGGGTCTTCCTGCGCCATGCCCATCGCCTTTTCGATCAGGGCGCGCGCCTCGTCGAGGCGGGTATTGCGCTCCGCCAGCGAGTAGCCGAGGGCGTTGTAGGCGTGGTGGTTGTCCGGCGCCAGGCGCATCACTTCGCGCAGGGCTTTTTCCATTTCCTCGACCTGGCCGGTCTTTTCGGCCAGCAGGGCAAAATCGTAGAGCAGGTCCGGGTTGTCCGGGAAACGCTTGGTGGCCGCTTGCATCAGCGTGTAGGCTTGCGCGGCCTGGCCGGCGTCGCGCAGGACCTGGGCTTCGGCCGCCAGCACCTGCGCCTGGGCCACCGGTTCGCCCGGCTTCAGGGAAGCGAGCAGGCGGCGCGCGGCCGGCACATCGCCGCTCTTGCCGAGTAACTGGGCACGGCGCAACTGGGCACCGAAGACCGTCTTTTCGTCGCCCTCGGGCAGTTTATCCAGCCAGCCGACGGCGGCCTGCAAGTCGCCGCGCTCCTCGGCCAACTGCGACAGGATCAGCAAGGCTTTCGAGGGGTCGCGCTCGTCGTCGGGATTGCGTCCCAACACCTCCACGAAGCGCGAGAAATAGCGCTCGGCAGCCGGCGGATCGTTCAGCTGGGTCGACAGCACGCCCAGGGCGTACAGGGTGGTGACATTGTCCGGCTGCTGCCCGTCGAGCAGCAGGAACTGGCGCCGCGCTTCCTCGAACTGCTTGTTGTTGACCAGGATGCGGGCGTGGGCGGCGCGCACTTCGCGCGCCTTCGGATTGGCGGCCAGGAACTGCTCCAGGCGCGCCGTGGCCTGGGCCTCGTTCTCGCTCGATTGCGCCAGGGTCAGCATGGCGATTTCGGAATCGGGCTTCAGTTCCAGTGCGGCGCGGGCTTCGCGTGCGCCCTCTTCCCGCGCGCCGCGCGCCAGCGCCGCCTGGGCCAGCACCACGTGACCTTCGACAGTGTCGCGGTACGGGGCAACCACGCGTTCGAGCATGGCGTTCGCCGCTTCCTTGTCCTTGGCGCGCGAGAGCAATTGCTGCACCTGGTAGAGCACGACACCGCGCACGGCGGGCGGCGCATCGGCCAGGCGCTTGCGGAAGATTTCTTCTGCGTCGGAGATATTGTCCGACAGGATAACCATCCCCAGATAGTATTGCGTCGCCTCGTCGGACTCGGGGTCGAGCTTGCGCCATTCGCGCACGGCCGCCAGGGTGTCTTCGGGCTGGCGCGCGGCCAGGGCCATTTCGGCGGCGCGGCGCGCCAGGCGCGGGTCGCGGGTTTGCTGGGCCAGGGCCAGCATGGTCAGGTAAGGGCCTTGCCAGTCGCCATTGCGAAACGCGAACTCGGCGCGCAGCAGCTGGTTCAGCAGGGTCTTGGTGAGTTCGACCTTGGGCAGGCGCGCCAGTTGCGTGGCCTTCTCGGCTTCGGCCGCGGCCTCGGCCGCCGCTTTCTGCTCGGCTTCGGCATCAAGCGCCGAGGCTTGCACATTCGCCCCGGCAGGCGCGTCGGCTTGCCCGACGGCTTGCGACTGCGGCTGTGGCGCCACAGCGCATGCCGCCAGCACACTGGAGAGAGTTACAATGACGAAAGCGTTTTTCAAAGCATGTCCATATCGGGAAGGATGTCCCGATTCTACGCCCAAGCCCCGCAGCGCGTGCGCGCCCGCAACACGAATTTACAAGAATTTGTCAGATTTTCATGCCTGAACTCCCGGAAGTAGAAGTCACCCGGCGCGGTGTCGCGCCGCACCTGGAAGGCCGCGTGGTCGACGAGGTCGTGTTCCGCCGCGAAGGCCTGCGCTGGCCCTTCCCGGCCCACATCGCAGAGACCCTGGTCGGCCAGCGCATCGAGCACGTCAAGCGCCGCGGCAAGTATTTGCTGCTGGGCTTTGCGGGCGGGACGCTGATCGTCCACCTCGGTATGTCCGGCCACCTGCGCGTGCTGCCGCCCGGTATCGAACTGAAGAAACACGACCACTTCGACCTGGTGGTCAGCGACGGTCACCAGAAACAGGTGCTGCGCCTGCACGACCCGCGCCGCTTCGGCGCCGTGCTCTGGCACGCGGTCGACGATGGCGAACTGGAACAGCACATCCTGCTGCGCGGCCTCGGGGTCGAGCCGCTCGAAGAGCAGTTTTCGGCCGAGTTGCTGTACCGCGCAACGCGCAAGCGCAGCGCGCCGATCAAGCAGGTGCTGCTGGCCGGCGACATCGTGGTGGGCGTCGGGAATATCTACGCCTGCGAGAGCCTGTTCCGTGCCGGCATCAGCCCGAAGACGCCGGCTTCGCGCATCAGCCGTGCACGCTACGAAAAACTGGCGGTGGCGATCCGCGAGATCCTGGCCGCCGCCATCGTGCAAGGCGGCAGTACCTTGCGTGACTTTATTGCGGTAAATGGGCAATCAGGATATTTCCAGCAGACATATTTCGTCTATGATCGTGCGGGAGTGCCGTGCAGAAACTGTGGCACCCCGATCCGACAAATCAAGCAGGGCCAGCGCTCCACCTTTTATTGCGCCACCTGCCAGAAGTGAACTCCTGAGAGCGGGTGAGAAAGATGCAACAAATTCAAGAATACGGCGCCTGGCGCGCCGCCATCGCCCATGCGCTGGACGCCTACCGCGCCACGCTGCAGGCGCTGGAACTGGCCGATGCGGCGACCCTGGCGCGCGTTGGCCAGGCCCAGGCGCGCGTGCGCGACGACCGCCTGTCGGTGGCATTCGTCGCCGAATTCTCGCGCGGTAAATCCGAGCTGATCAACGCGATCTTCTTCGCCGACTACGGCCAGCGCATCCTGCCCTCGGCAGCCGGCCGCACCACCATGTGCCCGACCGAACTGCTGTACGACGCCGCCCTGCCGCCCTGCATCCGCCTGCTGCCGATCGCCACCCGCGCCGGCACGCTGTCGACGAGCGACTACCGCGACGATCCGTCGGCCTGGACCGTGATCGCGCTCGACCTCGACGCGCCCGACAGCATGAGCGCCGCCTTCCGCCAGGTGAGCCTGACGCGCCGCGTGCCGGCCGAGGAAGCGCAGCGCTACGGCCTGTACGACCCGCTCGACCCGGACCATGGCGACGCCCTGGGCGCGGACGGCACGGTCGAGATTTCGCAGTGGCGCCACGCCATCATCAACCTGCCGCATCCGCTCCTGAAGCAGGGCCTGGTGATCCTCGACACGCCGGGCCTGAACGCGATCGGCACCGAACCGGAACTGACGCTGAACCTGATCCCGAACGCGCACGCGGTACTGTTCGTGCTGGCCGCCGAAACCGGCGTCACGCGCAGCGACATCGACGTGTGGCGCACCCACATCGGCGCCGGCCCGGGGCGCCTGGTGGTGCTGAACAAGATCGACGCCATGTGGGACCCGCTGAAGAACGACGCCGGCAACGAAGCCGAGATCGCGCGCCAGCAGCATAGCGTGGCCCAGCAGCTCGGGCTGGATATCGACCAGGTGTTCCCGGTATCGGCCCAGCAGGCGCTGGTGGGGCGCATCCACGGCGACATGGACTTGTTCGAACGCAGCCGCGTGGGCGCGCTGGAAACGGCCCTGCTGCACAGCCTGATCCCGCAGAAGCGCGACATCCTGGCGCGCCAGTTGCGCGACGACCTGGCCACGCTCGAAGGGGCGCTGGCCTCCGCCCTGGGTGCACGCACGCGCGACCTGGTCGAGCAGTTGCAGGAACTGAAAAGCCTGCGCGGCAAGAACCAGACCGTGCTGGCGCTGATGATGCGCCGTATCGAGGCCGAACGAAAAGACTTCGATGCCGGCCTGCTGCGTTTGCAGGAAGCGCGCACGCGCTTCGCCGCGCTCTCGACCCAGCTCTACACCCTGCTGTCGATGGACGGCGTCGGGCGCCAGGCCGAGAGCGTGCGCCTGGCGATGCAGGCCTCGCGTTTCGCCACCGGCATGCGCGCCCCGGTGCGCGCCTTCTTCGACGAAGCGCGCGCGGCCCTCGACGCATCGGAAGCCAAGGTCGGCGAGATCGGCGGCATGACCGAGGCCATGGTGCGCGGCTTCGCGGCCGAACACGGCCTGACGCTGTCGTCGGCGCCGGCCTTGACGCTGGTGCGCTACCGCGAAGAGATCGATGCCATCGAGGCCTTGTACACCAGGCAGTTCGGCACCGCGACCCTGCTGATGACCAGCCGCGCGACGCTGATGGAGCGCTTTTTCGATTCGATCGCCTCGCGCGTACGGCGCGTGTTCCGCGCCGCAAATGGCGATGTCGAAGCGTGGCTGAAGGTGATCATGGCGCCGCTCGAAACCCAGATCCGCCAGCACAAGGAGCAGCTGCGCCACCGCCTGGCCTCGATCCAGCGCATCCACGACGCCACCGACAGCCTGGAACAGAAGATCGCTGCCTTCGAGGCGCGCCAGGGCGAACTGGAACGCCAGCGCCGCCAGGTGCTGGACCTGGGCGCGGCCGTGTGCACCGCACTCGACGAGCCGGCCATGCTGGAGGCGGCGTAATGCGCATGACCGAATTTTCCCAATTCGATTCGCTGGCCGACCCGAGCTTCTCGGAAGCGGTGATCACCTGGCAGCGCGCCCACGGGCGCCATACCCTGCCCTGGCAAAACACGCGCGACGCCTACCGCGTGTGGCTGTCGGAGATCATGCTGCAGCAGACCCAGGTCAGCACGGTCATCCCG
>DAMABW010000292.1:0-6209 GCA_031999925.1 Massilia sp.
CGACACCTCCCCGTTTGCCCGTACCTTTGTGTTTTAGAAGGTGTCGCCCGGCACGCGCACCCAGCCTTCCATCAGCACGCGCGCGCTGCGGCTCATCACCGCCTTGGTCACGCTCCATTCGCCGTCCGTCTCCACCGCCTCGGCGCCCACGCGCAGGGTGCCCGACGGGTGGCCGAAGCGCACCGCGCTCGGCTTGCCGCCGCCGGCCGCCAGGTTGACCAGGGTGCCCGGTACCGCCGCCGCGGTACCGATGGCCACTGCCGCCGTGCCCATCATGGCGTGGTGGAGTTTGCCCATCGAGAGCGCGCGCACCACCAGGTCGATGTCGCCGGCCTTCACTGCCTTGCCGCTGGAGGCGGTGTAGTCCAGCGGCGGCGCGACGAAGGCCACTTTGGGCGTGTGCTGGCGGCCCACGGCTTCGTCGGCGTGCTTGATCAGGCCCATGCGCACGGCGCCGCAGGCACGGATGGTCTCGAACAGCACCAGCGCCTTCGGGTCGCCGTTGATGGCGTCCTGCAGTTCGGCACCGGTATAGCCGATATCGGCGGCGTTCAGGAAGATCGTCGGGATGCCGGCGTTGATCATGGTCGCGCGCAAAGTGCCGACGCCCGGCACTTCCAGGTCGTCGACCAGTTGCCCGGTCGGGAACATCGAGCCGCCGACACCCTCCTCGTCGGCTGCCGGGTCCATGAATTCGAGCTGGACTTCGGCGGCCGGGAAGGTCACGCCATCGAGTTCGAAGTCGCCGGTTTCCTGGACTTCGCCGTTCGTGATCGGCACGTGGGCGATGATGGTCTTGTTGATGTTGGCTTGCCAGATGCGGACCGTGGCCATGCCGTTTTGCGGCACGCGTTCCTTGTCGACCAGGCCGGCGCTAATGGCGAACGAGCCGACGGCCGAGGACAGGTTGCCGCAGTTGCCGGACCAGTCGACAAAGGCCTTGTCGATCGAGACCTGGCCGAAGAGGTAGTCGACGTCGTGGTCGGGCTGCGTGCTTTTCGCGACGATGACGGATTTGCTGGTGCTGGAGGTGGCGCCGCCCATGCCATCGATCTGCTTGCCGTAGGGGTCGGGGCTGCCGATCACGCGCAGCAGGAGTTTGTCGCGGGCGGGGCCGGGAACGCGGGCCGCTTCCGGCAGGTCGTCGAGGCGGAAGAAGACGCCCTTGCTGGTGCCGCCGCGCATGTAGGTGGCGGGGATTTTGATTTGGGGTTGGTGTGCCATTTTTCGTTGATCCAGTGAGTGTGCGGGCGACGAGTCGCCGTACGTGTCCGGGTGTGGTGTGCGTACCGCGTGGGCACGGAGTGCCCACCGTACGAGATGCGTCTCGACTGCGGTTGACAATGGCGTTTGCCGGGACCGTACGGTGGGGTCATTGATGCCAGTGGCATCAATGACGAAGTGCCCACGCGTTTACGTGTTCCAAACAACATCGCGGACGGTGACGCACCGCCCGCAAACGTCAACCTTATGCCGCGACCTTCGACGACGCCAGGAAGTCCTGCGCAAACCGCTGCAGCACCCCACCCGCCTCGTAGATCGACACCTCTTCCGCCGTATCCAGCCTGCAGGTGACAGGCACCTCGACACGCTCGCCGTTCTTGCGGTTGACCACCAGGATGAGCTGCGCACGCGGCGTGCGCTCGCCGACCACGTCATAGGTCTCGGTGCCATCCAGCCCCAGCGTCAAGCGGTTCACGCCCGGCAGAAACTCCAGCGGCAGCACGCCCATGCCGACCAGGTTGGTGCGGTGGATGCGCTCGAAGCCCTCGGCCACGATCGCTTCCACGCCCGCCAGGCGCACGCCCTTGGCCGCCCAGTCGCGCGACGAACCCTGGCCATAATCGGCGCCGGCCACCACGATCAGCGGCTGCTTGCGCTCCATGTAGGTCTCGATCGCTTCCCACATGCGCGTCACCTGCCCTTCCGGCTCGATACGCGCCAGCGAGCCGGCGCGGACAGAACCGTCCGCATTGCGCACCATTTCGTTCTTCAGCGTCGGATTGGCGAAGGTAGCGCGCTGGGCCGTCAGGTGGTCGCCGCGGTGGGTGGCGTAGGAGTTGAAGTCCTCTTCCGGCAAGCCCATCTTGAACAGGTATTCGCCGGCCGCGCTGTCGCCCATGATCGCGTTCGACGGCGACAGGTGGTCGGTGGTGATGTTGTCGCCCAGGAGCGCCAGCGGACGCATGCCGGTGAGCGAACGAACACCCGCCAGCGCACCTTCCCAGTACGGCGGACGTCGGATGTAGGTGCTCATCTCGCGCCAGTCGTACAGCGGGCTGACGGCTTCGCCATCGTCCGCCACGCGCGCGAACATCGGCGTATAGACCTTGCGGAACTGCTCGGGCTTCACGCTCTGCTCGATCACGGCGTCGATCTCGGCGTCGCTCGGCCAGATGTCGGCCAGCTTCACCGGCTGACCATTCGTGTCCAGTCCCAGCACGTCCTTCTCGATATCGAAGCGGATCGTGCCGGCAATCGCGTAAGCGATCACCAGCGGCGGCGAGGCCAGGAAGGCCTGCTTCGCGTACGGGTGGATGCGGCCGTCGAAGTTGCGGTTGCCCGACAACACGGCGGTCGCGTACAGGTCACGCTCGACGATCTCCTGCTGGATGACCGGGTCCAGCGCGCCGCTCATGCCGTTGCACGTGGTGCAGGCAAAGGCCACCACGCCGAAGCCCAGCTTTTCCAGTTCCGGCATCAGGCCCGCTTCTTCCAGGTACAGCGAGACCGCTTTCGAGCCCGGCGCCAGCGAGGACTTGACCCATTCCTTGCGCAGCAGGCCGCGCGCATTCGCGTTACGCGCCAGCAGGCCGGCGGCGATCATGTTGCGCGGGTTGTTCGTGTTGGTGCAACTGGTGATGGCCGCGATGATGACGGCGCCATCCGGCATGCGCCCCGGCTCGTTCTCGACGGTGCCGGCAATGCCGCGCGCCGCCAGTTCCGAGGTCGGCACGCGCTTGTGCGGGTTCGACGGGCCGGCGATGTTGCGCACCACGGTCGACAGGTCGAAACGCAGCACGCGCTCGTATTCGGCCGTGACCAGCGCATCGGCCCACAGGCCGGTTTCCTTCGCGTACAGCTCGACCAGCTTGACGGTTTCGTCTTCGCGGCCGGTGAGCTTCAGGTACTTGATGGTCTGCTCGTCGATGTAGAACATCGCGGCGGTGGCGCCGAATTCCGGCGCCATGTTCGAGATCGTCGCGCGGTCGCCCAAGGTCAGCTTGGCCGCGCCTTCGCCGTAGAATTCGAGGTAGGTCGACACCACTTTCGAGGCGCGCAGGAACTCGGTCAGGGCCAGCACCACGTCGGTGGCGGTGATGCCCGGCTGCGGTTTGCCGGTCAGTTCGACGCCGACGATGTCGGGCAGGCGCATGTAGGACGCGCGGCCCAGCATCACGCTTTCGGCTTCCAGGCCGCCCACGCCGATGGCGATCACGCCCAGCGCGTCGACCATCGGGGTGTGCGAGTCGGTGCCGACCAGGGTATCCGGGAAGGCCACGCCATCCTTGGTCTGGATGACCGGCGACATGCGCTCCAGGTTAATCTGGTGCAGGATGCCGTTCCCGGGCGGGATCACGTCCACGTTCTGGAAGGCCTTCTTGGTCCAGTCGATGAAGTGGAAACGGTCTTCGTTGCGGCGGTCCTCGATGGCGCGGTTCTTGGCGAACGCGTCGGGATCGAAGCCGCCGCACTCCACCGCCAGCGAGTGGGCGACCACCAACTGGGTCGGCACCACCGGGTTCACCAGCGCCGGGTTGCCGCCTTCGAGCGCGATGGCGTCGCGCAGGCCGGCCAGGTCGACCAGCGCGGTCTGGCCCAGGATGTCGTGGCAGACCACGCGTGCCGGGAACCAGGGGAAGTCGAGGTCGCGTTTGCGCTCGATGAGTTGCTTCAGCGACGGCACCAGATCCATCGGCTCGCAGCGGCGCACCAGGTTTTCGGCCAGCACGCGCGAGGTGTAGGGAAGCTTGTCCCAGGCGCCGGCTTCGATGGCGTCGACGGCTTCGCGCGCGTCGAAGTAATGCAGATTGGTGCCGTGCAGGGGTTTGCGGTATGCGTTGTTCATGGTGAAACCCAGTGTTTATTTACGATCCGCGATCGGCACGAACTGCAGGTCTTCCGGACCGACGTAGTTGGCGCTCGGGCGGATGATCTTGTTGTCGATGCGCTGCTCGATGATGTGGGCAGCCCAGCCAGAGGTGCGCGAGATGACGAACAGCGGCGTGAACATCGCGGTCGGCACGCCCATCATGTGGTACGACACGGCGGAGAACCAGTCCAGGTTCGGGAACATCTTCTTCACTTCCCACATCACCGATTCGAGGCGCTCGGCGATGTCGAACATCTTCATCGAGCCGGCGCTTTGCGACAGGTTGCGCGCGACTTCCTTGATGACCACGTTGCGCGGATCGCTGATGGTGTACACCGGGTGGCCGAAGCCGATCACGACTTCCTTGTTCGCCACGCGGTTGCGGATGTCGGCCTCGGCTTCGTCGGCGTTTTCGTAGCGCTTCTGGATGTCGAGCGCGACTTCGTTGGCGCCGCCGTGCTTCGGTCCGCGCAGCGCGCCGATGGCGCCGGTAATCGCCGAGTGCATGTCGGAACCGGTGCCGGCGATCACGCGCGCGGTGAAGGTCGATGCGTTGAATTCGTGTTCGGCGTACAGGATCAGCGAGGTGTGCATCGCCTGCACCCATTCGTCGGATGGCTTCTCGCCGTGCAGCAGGTGCAGGAAGTGGCCGCCGATCGAGTCGTCGTCGGTCTCGGTCTCGATACGCTTGCCGTTGTGGCTGTAGTGGTACCAGTACAGCAGCATCGAGCCGAAGGAGGCCATCAGGCGGTCGGCGATGTCGCGCGCGCCGGCGATATTGTGGTCGTCTTTTTCCGGCAGCGCGCAGCCGAGCGCCGAGACGCCGGTGCGCATCACGTCCATCGGGTGGCTGCCGGCGGGCAGGGCTTCCAGCGCCAGCTTCACCGCTTGCGGCAAGCCGCGCAGCATTTTGAGCTTGGCCTTGTAGCCTTTCAGTTCGGCGCCCGTCGGCAGCTTGCCGTGCACCAGCAGGTAGGCGATTTCCTCGAATTCGCAGGAGTCGGCCACGTCCAGGATGTCGTAGCCGCGGTAGTGCAGATCGTTGCCCGATTTACCGACCGAGCACAGGGCGGTGTTACCGGCGGCGACGCCCGACAGGGCCACGGATTTCTTCGGCTTGAAGGCTGGGGTTTGTTGTTCGCTCATGTTGGTCTCCAATTCGGGTTTCGATTATTTCTTCTGCGCTGCATTTTGAGCTGCAAAGAGCGCGTCGAGCTTCTGTTCGAAGTCGTGGTAGTTGATGCGCTCGTAGAGTTCGGCGCGGGTCTGCATGGTGTCGACCACGGCTTGCTGGCTGCCGTCGCGGCGAATCGCAGTGTAGACGTTTTCGGCCGCCTTGTTCATCGCGCGGAAAGCGGACAGCGGGTACAGCACCAGGCCGACGTCGGCGGTCTTCAGTTCGTCGACGGTGAACAGCGGGGTCGAGCCGAACTCGGTGATGTTGGCCAGGATCGGCACGCCGACGGCTTTGGCGAACTTCGAATACATGGCCAGGTCGGTCATCGCTTCCGGGAAGACCATGTCGGCGCCGGCTTCGACGCAGGCCACGGCGCGGTCGATGGCCGCATCGATGCCTTCCACGGCCAGCGCATCGGTGCGCGCCATGATCACGAAGTTCTCGTCGGTGCGGGCGTCCACCGCCGCCTTGATGCGGTCGACCATCTCCGCTTTCGAGACGATTTCCTTGCCCGGACGGTGCCCGCAGCGCTTGGCGCCGACCTGGTCTTCGATGTGCATGGCGGCGGCGCCGAACTTGATCATCGACTTCACGGTGCGGGCGACGTTGAATGCCGAGGAGCCGAAGCCGGTGTCGACGTCGACCAGCAGCGGCAGGTCGCAGACGTCGGTGATGCGGCGCACGTCGGTGAGCACGTCGTCCAGGTTCGAGATGCCCAGGTCCGGCAGGCCGAGCGAACCGGCCGCGACGCCGCCACCCGACAGGTAGATGGCCTTGAAGCCGGCGCGCTTGGCCAGCAGGGCGTGGTTGGCGTTGATGGCGCCGACAACCTGCAGCGGCGATTCTTCCTGGACGGCGCGGCGGAACAGCGCGCCTGGCGATTGGATCATGGTGTCTCCTGGTGGTTCGATGAATGGATGCCTGGGTAATTGCAAAGAG
>DAMABW010000293.1:0-6204 GCA_031999925.1 Massilia sp.
CCGATATCGACGGCAAGCCGCGTAACGCGTCCACCGGCTACGACATCGGCGCCTACCAGCACTAAGCAGTACGGAGCAGCATCAAGCTGCAACACGCAGTAGCAGACCTAGTCTGAGTGGTAAAAAGGAGACCCCGGAAACGGGGTCTTTGACATTGCGCAGCCTGGTTTCAAACACGTATTGATATAACAAGCTGTTCGTGTAGAATCAATTCTTTCATGCGGTCGGTGCCTGCCTGTTGCAGGGCCGATGGCGGATCGAACACGGTAACTGGCATGTCACGCATTCAGCAAGATCAGTCGTTCAATATCTCGTTCCCAAGCGGTGCGGCGTTTGCTTGCGCCGTTTCCCACGTCCGCCTCCAGGCGCTGCGCTGTCGACTCCCCCTCAGCGCCGCTTGCGCCCGTATTTCCGAGCATCTCGCCCGGCTTGCCTGAGCTCGGCAGACAGCGTTGCTGTCGGAAGCCGAGCCTGCATCCACACCCTGTAGCCGGCCACGCCGGCCGGCATGAACAATCTTCGGTAGTGACAATCGGAGCCGCCAATGGATATCGTAGAGATGAACACGGAACACAAATCGCAGCAAGACAACACCACCCCAGACCGCAACGCCTTGCGTCCACGCCGCCGCATCGCCAAGCAGATGGTCGAACGCGGCCAGCGCCTGCGTAACCGCGCGGGCGTGATCGTCGGCATTTCCCTGGGATTGCTGGCCCTGGTCAGCGTGCTGGAGTAATCGGCCGGGCGCTTACTCCGGCAGGGGGAGCGCCATCTCCGGGCTGTTGACGCCGGCACGGTTGACTGCCGGCGTCACCTTGAACCACTCGAAGGCCTCGGGCGGTAGCGCCGCATTGCGCGCCAGTTCGATGGCCGCGTCGGGCGCAAGGTCCGGGTCGAGCCAGAGCGCGGCATCGGCCGCATCGAGCACTACGGGGCGGCGGTCGTGGATGTCGAGCATGCCTTCGGCGGCATCGTCGGTCACGATCACGAAGCCGGCTTCGGCCCGGTTTTCGGTGAACGAGCCGAAATTTGCCAATGCCAGCATGAACAGCGGCGCGCGGTCCTTGCGATGGATGTGCCAGGGCTGCTTCTTGCCTTTTTCGCCGGTCCACTCGTACCAGCCTTCGGCCGGCACCACGGCGCGCCCGTTCTTCAACAGCCGGCTCCAGTAGCGGTTGCCCAGTTTGTCCAGGCGGGCATTGATGGTGATTGGTACCTTGCCCTCGGCCCATTTCGCGCGGTAACTCCAGAACACATCGTCGATACGGCGCTCGCCGTCCTGCAGGTGCATGACAGGGCGGTAACTGCCGGGCGAGACGTTGTAGGCTGGCGCCGATTCGCTGTCGTACAGCGCGTCGGCCCAGCCGAAGACGCTTGCGTAATAGCGCGCCGTTTGGCTTTGGTCAAATCGTCCACACATGGTGTGATGGTAATGCATAAAACACGACCGCACGATTGCGGGCGTCGCCCGGCCGTCAGGGCAGGGAACGAAGATGCTATCCTGCATCCCATTCGATTCGGAGGAAACAACATGGCCGTAGCCTGGCTGAAGGTTTTGAAGGCCGTTCCGTGGAGCGAGGTGATCGCCGCTGCGCCGCAGGTGGCGAACGGCGCGCGCAAATTGTGGGACACGGTCGGACGCAAGGGCGCCCCGGCGCCCGGTATCGACGACGTGGCCGTGGCCCCGGTGCCGGTCGGCGACGACGGCATGGCCCTGCTGGCGGCGCACATCGAGCAGCAGGATGCGACCATCGCCCAGATGCACGGGCAATTGCGCGAAGCCTCGAAGCTGATCACCGAACTGGCCGACCAGAACGCCCAGTTGATCGCGAAGATGGAAGCGGCGCGCGGCAGGATCCAGGTGGTCGGCCTGATCGCGGCGGCCGCTTCGGTGCTTGGGCTGGTGTCGCTGGCCCTGGTGCTGGCGCGTACCTGAGGGCGAGTCGATGAAATTTGTTTTGGTACTGTTTTTTCTTTTCATCTTTGTGGCCATGCTGCTCAATTCGGGCCGCAAGCGCGGCATGCTGAGCAAGGATGCCGACAAGGCGGTCGCCGGCCTGGCGAATGCGATGCGCTGGTTCCTGTTCGGCTTGCTGGCATTGGGCGCCGCGGTGTGCGGCGTGCTGATCTACCAGGGCGCGTAATCCGAACACCTCACAGGGCAGGCGCATGCGCGCTTTGCAGCGCTGGCCGCACGCCGGCATCCATGCTGTCGAGCAGTCGGTCCAGTTCGTCGACGGTGCGCCGGCGTCCCTGGGCCGGACCGCGCCGATAGAATACCTGGTCGCAATCGTCGCCCGCACCGCGCATGCCGAGGTCGGCAAACCCCATCTTGCCCAGGCCGGACCGCGACCGCAGGTTGGTGTCGAATGCCTTGGCATAGCAGCAGCGCAAGCCATACGTGCGCGCGGCCAGGTCGAGCAGCAACTGTCCGGCGCACGGACCGTAGCCGTGGCCCTGGAAGTCCCGCCCTAGCCAGTAATAGAAGAAGCCGAGATCCTGGTGCAGTTGCAGGCTGACGCAACCGATGAATCCCCATTCGCGGTGCAGCACCGCAAACAACAGCCGCCGGCCTTCGCGCCAGAGCGCGGCCAGCCACCGGTGCCAGTCGAGCGCATCGGCGAATACCGGCAGGCAGCATAATTCGGCAATCGTGGGGTCGTGGTACTGCCAGGCAAAATCGCGTGCGTGATGGTGGGCCAGCGGCTCGAGCGTGAGCGCGCCGCTGCTGGCCGACGGCGGAAAATGCTGGCGCCACGCCAGCCAGGCGCGCAACTCGGCCTCGAGGCCGGCATGTTGCCGCCCCTCCCGATCCAGCGTGCGCGCCAGGGCCAATGCTTCGGCGCCCTTGCCGAGCGCGCGGCAGGCATCGACCAGGTGCAGTGTTTCCCCGGTGTCGAGCGCTCCCGTGATAGCGAGGCGGCCGGCCACGGCGTGGACCAGCGGCCAGTCGCTCCAGGCCGCGGCGTGTGCGAGCAGGCCACGCAAGGCGGGCGCCGGCAGGGCGCGGCACTTGCCGGCCCAGAGCCGGTGCAAGACAACAAGCCGGGCATGGCGATCGGCAGGATGGAGCATGCCGCATCCGATCCGGGAATGGTGGAGCTGCCATCCTACTGCCGCGGCCAGCGCTTGCGGCTAGGCCCTGGACCCTCATCGTTGTATCTTTGCGCTGGCGCAGAGGAGGGCGATGTGGCAAGGCAACGCGGCGCGGAAATTGTCATCCTCGAATGCCAGCTTGGACACTGTGTTGCGCGGATCACGCAGGCGGCAAGAAAAGCGATGTTCATCCTGGCACGAAATCGCTGTGTGCGCGGAAAACCCCTCTAGAATTCGTTCACTCAATTGCCGCACGGCACTATCCAGAGTCTTCCGCCGCGCCGCTTCCGCGTCCAACCTTTGCCCTTAACAGAATGACCCACTCCGCTACGCGGCTGCTGCCGCTCGTCTGTCTTGCGCTGTTCTCGATGCACTCGTCCGTTCTTGCCTCGGTGCCGGACCCGGCCGCGCCGACCTATGCCGCCGCCAGCGAGGCGTCGCTGACGGCCACTGCCGGCGTTGCCAGCCAGTACGTGTGGCGCGGCGTGCGCCAGAGCGACGGCAAGCCCGCCGTTCAGGCCGGTATCGACTACGTGCATCCGAGCGGCTGGTCGGCCGGCACCCAGGTCGCGAACATCGGCGACCGCGTCGTCGCCAAGGGCGCGCTCGAGTGGACCTTGTATGGCGGTTACAGCGGCAAGCTGGGCGAACTCGGCTACAGCGTGATGGGGCATGCCGCCGGTTATCCAGGCGCCGGGCGCGGACCGAACGGTGGCCGCTACGGCTACGGCGAGCTCTCGGCCGGCCTCAGCTACAAGGCACTGTACGCCAAGTACAACTACACCGTGACCCGCAACTTCTTCGGCATCGCCAACGCACGCGGCAGCGGCTACCTCGACGGCGGCGCGAATATCGACCTGGGCCGCGCCACGGTACTCAACCTGCACGCGGGCGAAAGCCGGCTTGCCGGCGCCGGCAACGACTACTGGAACTGGCGCGACGTCAAGGTAGGAGTGAGCCGTCGCCTGAGCGGCGGCTGGAAGGTGGCAGGCGCCTATACCCGCGCATTCGGTGCGACCCATGCTTTCCAGCGCGATACATCGAGCAGCCCGGACCGGGGCGAGCGGATCGGCTATGCCAATCCGGGCAAGAACACACTGGTCGTATCGCTGGGCAAGACCTTCTGATCTGTCAGAAATTGCCTGAAGTCTGTGCGAATCCGCCTACGTACAGACAAGGTGAGTTTTCCTGAGACGGGCCTTGTGCACGGGGAGACTGCCCTTATCATAAGAAATGTCTCCAACTCAGACCAACTGAGCGTTTGCCGCCGCCGCACCCCATGCGACGGCGGCATTTTTTTATGCAGATCGCCCGTCGCTACTTGGCCGCGACCGCCTCGCCGGGGGCGAAGCTGAAGCCGACCGCGACCACGTCGCCCAGGGCCACATGCTGGTCGAGCGACAGCCCCACATAGGCCGCATCGTCGCCGCCGAAGCTGACGGGCACGCTCGAGCGCCCGATCTCGTGCCCAAGCGCATCGTAGGCGAGCATGCGCAGGTTGCCATGCACTTTTGCGCTGGCGACGACATAGGCCAGCACGCCGTGCTTGTCGTCGCCGGAGGTCGCCGCGTCCTGGACCCGGGTCACGCTCAGGCCGGCCTTGGCCAGCGAGGCGTCGACATTCAGTTTGCGCCCGACCTTCAAGGCGCCGCGCTCGACGCCCTTGACCACGGTGCCGACGCCGGAAGCAATCGACTCGGCCGCCTTGCCGCCCTTGTCGGTCAGGGCGTTGCCGATGCCGGTCACCATGTCGATTTTCTCGCCCGCCATGTCCGCACCTTTTTCCTCGGCGCTTTTCGACGAGCATGCGCACAGGACGGTCGCCAGCAGGCATGCGGCGCCGCAACGCAGTACAGGAAGATTCATGCCAGCCTCCAGAGTGCACGATGTAGGTCGCCAGCATCGCATACATGCCAATAGGCAACTTTGTGCCGGCATAAGCCTTGCGAGCGGATTCGACGCCCTTGGCCGATGCTTGCCTGTGGCTCAACAACTAACACCGAAGTTGCCGCACGGTGTACAATCCCCGCCGGCGCGGGCATGGCGGAACTGGTAGACGCATCAGACTTAAAATCTGCCGCCGTGAGGCGTGCCGGTTCGATTCCGGCTGCCCGCACCACCCCTTTCATCTCCCTGCAAATCGGCCAGCCATCTTTGGCTCAGCCATCGAATGGTCTAGAATGCTTCCCGGCGCCATGACGGCGCACCAAGAAGCCTAGGACCATACATTGAACATCACCATCAACGACGAGCTGCGTGCCTTCGTCGACCCGCTGACCGATATCGAATACGCCGCGCTGGAGCGCAGCCTGCTTGCCGAAGGCTGCCGCGACGCGCTGGTGCTGTGGGGCGACGTCCTGATCGACGGCCATAACCGTTACGAAATCTGCCGCAAGCACAACATCGACTTCCGTACCGTCCAGAACAACAGTTTCGCGTCCATCGAAGACGTGATGCTGTGGATGATCGACAACCACCTGGCGCGCCGCAGCGTGTCGGACTTCCAGCGCGGCCTGCTGGCCTTGCGCAAAAAGGAAATCGTCAGCGCCCGCATGGCCCAGCGCATGGCCGAGGAGCCGCCCGAGCCGAGCCCCGACGACATGGATTCGCGTCCACCGCCGCCCTGGAATACCCGGGAAGAAGTGGCGAAAGCGGCGCGCGTGTCGAGCAACACCATCAGCCAGATCGAGCGCATCCAGAAGGCGGCCGCGCCGCAACTGGTGGAAGCCGTGCGCGCCGGCACCATTTCGATCAATGCCGCCGCGAATGTGGCGCAATTGCCGCCGGAAGCGCAGATCGCCGCGGTGGCCGGCGGACGTAAGGAACTGCAGCAGGCGGCGCGCCAGGTGCGCGAACAGAAGCAGGCGACCAAGCCGAGGAAAACCGGACCCGATGGCGAGCCGGTCGACGAAAAGGCCGCCCTGAAGGCCGAGATTGCGTCATTGAAAGACCGCATGGCCACCTTGCTGACCGAGAACGAGATCCTCAAGCAGAAGCTGGCCAACGCCGGGCTGTAATCAATCAATGCTCGGCCAATAAGCCGGCCCAACGATAACAAGAATGGAGCCCAGCATGATCCTGCCGCGCCGCTTTGCCTCGACCATCGCT
>DAMABW010000294.1:0-6193 GCA_031999925.1 Massilia sp.
CGACCAGGGCGGCGGTCGGGCTTTTCTGCACCACGATCGAGCCCACCAGTTCGGACGGCAGCAGCGAAAAGCTGCTGGAACGGCCGACGTTGCCGCCGATCTGGTTCAGCAGGAACCAGTCGCCGGTACTGATCGCGTGGCCGTTGAACAGGGTCTGCTGCAGGCTGGGGCTGGTGCCGCGCAGGCTGACGCGGTCGTTCTCGCCGAAGCCACCCTCGCCGCCCGCCGACGACTGCGTGTTCACGCCGGGCAGGCGCTGGATGGCATCGGCCACGTTCTTGTCGGGCATCTTGCCGATGTCCTCGGCCGTGACCACCTCGACCACCGAGTCGGCATTGCGCTTCTGGCGCAGCGACTGTTCCAGCGCCGCGCGCACGCCGGTGACGACCACCGTCTGCATGCCGCCTTCCTGCGACGTGTCGGCTTGCTGGGCCTGCGCCTGCAGCGCGGTGCCCATCGCCAGGATCATGACTGCGGCCGCGATCGCGGTGTGCTTGTGATTATGCCGTGCCATCAACTCGTTCATGTTCTCTCCAAAACATTCGTGGTGTCGTTCGATTCAACCCGGTTTCGAATGCGGTGGGCGCTGGGCGCCTCTGCGGTTCGTATGGACGGCATTGTGTCGTTAGTTGATTGGCCATGTTTGTCAAATCTTGCTCAGCGTGAGGGGCTGTCACATTTTGGACATGCGGGTGTGCTAGGCGGCACGGGCAAAAAAAAACCACCCGCAGGTGGCGTCCGGGCGCGCGCCTGCCCCCTCAGCGCCGGAAGATCCAGAGAATCAGCGTGATCGCGATCGACACGACGATGCACGTCACGATCGGGAAGTGAAAACTGAAGCCGTCGCGCACGATGTGGATGTCGCCCGGCAGGCGGCCGAACGGCAGGCGCCGCAGCCACGGCCAGGCGAGGCCGGCGGCGAGGATCAGGATGCCGGTAAGGATGAGCAGGCGTTGCATGTCGATGCTTTCGGAGAGGTCACCGGCGCATGCTACACCGGCATGCCGCACAGGGCGCGCGCGCCGCTGTTGGCATTTCGCGTAGACTTTATCTCACCGTATCGATAAGTGATGGAGGTGTTATGGAAGCAACTTGGATCGTCACCGCGAACACCGGACGCGCGCGCATTTTTGCCGATGCGAAAGGCGCCGACAAACTCGAAGAAATCAACGACATGGTCAACGACGCCGTGCGCCTGCGCACGCAGGACACGGAAACCGACCGCCTGGGCCCGACCTCGGCCACGCAGAGCATCCACAATACCGGCGGCGCGACGCCGAACAAGCAATACGAGCCGCACCAGACCCCGGCCGAGCACCAGTCGGAATTGTTTGCGCGCAGCCTGTGCGAGTACCTGCTGCAGGGGCACCAGCAAAACCGCTACAGCCGTTTGACCCTGGCCGCGGCGCCGCAGTTCCTGGGCCTGCTGCGCAAGATGCTCGACCCGCAAGTGAGCAAGCTGGTCACCGTGGAACTCGACAAGGACTACACCCAGGTCGCGCCCCACCAACTGCGCGAGCAGATCGCCGCCCACCAGCAAAAGGCCTGACCCTTGGCCGCGCGGGCAGCGCCATGGGCCTGCCCGCCCCGCGTCCGGATGCGCTGCCGTATCCGGACCGCCTCCCGGTGCTTGCTTACTGCCGGGCCATAGTCGATTGACTGGTTCGCGCCCTGCCCTCCGCATTCTCCTCTATTCGTGCGGCCGGGTTCGCCTCGTCGGGCTACCATGGTGCAGTCGCCGTTTTAACGAGGATCCTCCATGAACCGTCGTCTCGCCCCCACCCTGGTCAAGGGCACCCTGCTCGCTTCCGTCGTCGCCGTGCTGAGCATGAAAGCCTATGCCGCCGGCAAGGCCGCCGCCAGCGACCTGGAACCCGTGCGCAGCCTGGATCTGGAACGCTACATGGGCACCTGGTACGAAATCGCCCGCTACCCGAACCGCTTCGAGCGCAAGTGCGCCGGCTTCACCACCGCCACCTACACCGCCATGCCCGACGGCAGGGTGAAAGTCGAGAACCGTTGCCGCCTGGAAGACGGCAGCACCGACGTCGCCACCGGCGTGGCACGCCAGTGCGGTCCGGCCGATTCGCCGCGCCTGAAGGTACGCTTCGCGCCAGCCTTGCTGTCTTTCCTGCCGCCGGTATGGGGCGACTACTGGGTGATCGACCTCGACCGCAATTACAGCCTGGCCGCCATCAGCGAGCCGGGCCGCGATTACCTGTGGATCCTGTCGCGCACGCCGCAGGTCGAGAAGCGCGCGCTCGATGCCTTGCTCGCGCGCCTGTCGGGCCAGGGTTTCGATCTGCGCCGCCTGGTGTACACGCCGCAGGCCTGAGCCTTGCCATTATCATCCGCAGTGTTGACTGCGAGACAAACATTCACGCCATCAATAACTGGAATGGGAAATGTGAATTAGTATTTCGTCCTCCCAGCGGCCAGAATAGTCATTTCGTCCAGCCGCAGCCGGACGCCGCTGCACCTGCGCCGCGGGCAGGCGCGCGGCCGGCACATTCATCTTGCCCCACGATGCGGTTTCCAGCATGAACGATTGCAGCAGCGCCCTGTCCCTTGACACACACGAGAGGGCGGCATGATCGTCCGCGACCGCCCGAATGGCCTGCGCCTCTTCCTCACCATGCGCGGCTCGATCCTGCCGAGCATCTGGAAAAGCCTGTTCATCACTACCCTGCTGGCAGTGATCGTCACCTGGACCCACGGCCAACTGTGGCAGCACAAGGTGCACCTGACCATCATCCCCTTCACGCTGATGGGCCTGCCGTTGGCGATCTTCCTCGGTTTTCGTAATAACTCGGCCTACGACCGTTACTGGGAAGGGCGCAAGCTCTGGGGCGAACTGGTGCTGCGCAGCCGGAACTTTTCGCGCGAGGTATTGAGCCTGGTGGACACGGCGCCCGGCCACGAACATATCCGCGAACGCATGATCCGGCGCGCCATCGCCTTTGCCCACGCCCTGCGCCACAATTTGCGCCGCAGCGACCCGGGCGATGACGTGGCCCAACACCTGACCGAGGCCGAATGGGCGGCGCTGCGCCAGCGCCCGCATCTCGGCAACGCCATCATGCTGGAAATGGGTGCGGATCTGGCGCGCTGCCGCCACGCCGGCATGCTCGACAGCATGCGCGCCGTGACACTGGACGCCACCGTCTCGGCGATGGTCGCCACCGGCGCTTCCTGCGAGCGCATCAAGAACACCCCGGTGCCGTTTTCGTACACCCTGCTGCTGCACCGCACCGCCTACCTGTACTGCTTCCTGCTGCCTTTCGGCCTGGTCGATTCGATCGGCTACCTGACGCCGCTGGTGGTGGCGATCGTCGCCTACACCTTCTATGGCCTGGACGCGCTGGGCGACGAGATCGAGGAACCCTTCGGCGTGTCGCCGAACGACCTGCCGCTCGACGCCATCTGCCGCGCCATCGAAATCGACCTGCGCGACGCGCTGGGCGACCCCGACCTGCCGCCGCCCCTGCTGCCGGTCAATAACTGGCTGCGCTGAGACGCAGCCCTTCAAGCAACCCTGGCAAGAAGAAACGATGAACGACGCATACCAAGACCGAATCGGCTGTCCCCTGCTGCGCGAGCGCATCACCACCGCAGCCGAGGCGGCTGCCCACATCCGCGACGGCATGACCGTCGGCATGAGCGGCTTCACCCGCGCCGGTGACGTCAAGCTGGTGCCGGCCGCGCTGGCCGAACGCGCGCGCCGCGAGCCGCTGCGCATCACCCTGCTTACCGGCGCTTCGCTCGGCAACGACACCGATAAACTGCTCACCGAAGCGCATGCGCTGGCGCGCCGCGCGCCCTTCCAGGTCGACCCGGTGCTGCGCGCGGCGATCAACCGCGGCGAAGTGATGTACATCGACCAGCACCTGTCCGAAACTGTCGAGGTGCTGCGTGCCGGCCACCTGGGGCCGGTGGACGTGGCCGTGATCGAAGCGGTGCGCATCCTCGACTCGGGCGCCATCGTGCCCACGACTTCGGTCGGCAACAGCGCCAGCTTCGCGATCCTGGCCGAGAAGGTGATCGTCGAGATCAACCTGGCGCAGCCGGCCGCGCTGGAAGGCCTGCACGACATCTGGATTCCGAAGAAGCGCCCGATGCGCGAGCCGATCCCGCTGATGCACGCCGAAGACCGCGTCGGCACCACGGCCATCGCCATCCCGCCCGAAAAGATCGCCGCCATCGTCTTCACCAACCAGCCCGACAGCACCTCGAGCGTGCTGCCGCCGGATGCGGAGACGGCCGCCATCGCGCGCCACCTGGTCGATTTCTTCGGCCGCGAGATCGCCGCCGGCCGCCTCACCAACAGCCTGCTGCCGCTGCAGGCCGGCATCGGCACCATCGCCAACGCGGTGATGGCGGGCTTCGTCGACAGCCCCTTCGAAAACCTGATCATGTATTCCGAGGTGCTGCAGGATTCGACCTTCGACTTGTTCGACGCCGGCAAGCTGGCCTTTGCATCGGGCTCCTCGATCACGCTCTCGCCCGAGAAGAGCCGCCAGGTGTTCGGCGAGCTCGAACGCTATGCCGACAAACTGGTGCTGCGCCCGCAGGAAGTGTCGAACCATCCGGAAGTCATCCGCCGCCTCGGCATCATCGCCATCAACACGGCGCTGGAAGCCGACATCTACGGCAACGTGAATTCGACCCACGTCGGCGGCACCCACATGATGAACGGGATCGGCGGCTCGGGCGACTTCGCGCGCAACGCGTATCTGTCTATCTTCGCCACCAAGTCGATCGCCAAGGGCGGCAAGGTGTCGTCGATCGTGCCGATGGTGTCCCACGTCGACCACACCGAGCACGACGTCGACATCATCGTCACCGAACAGGGCCTGGCCGACTTGCGCGGGCTGGCGCCGCGCGAACGCGCAACCAGCATCATCGCCAACTGCGTGCCGGCGCCCTACCAGCAAATGCTGCGCGATTACGTGCTGGAAGCGCAGGCACGCGGCGGCCAGACGCCGCACGTCCTGGAGCAGGCCTTTGCCTGGCACGAACGCTACCGCCGCACCGGCTCGATGCTGCCAGAAGCGGATTGAACATGCACAAAGAATAAGAGCGCTGTTTAATTGTTAAAAAAACGTGGACATCGCGCCACGTTTTTTCATAATTGCTTGCAGGAAATATAAGTCTGGCCTGATTTGCCGGCGAAACCTGCGAAAATCCACTTCACTTTCCACGCGGCAATTAAAAACCGCCGCGCAGGCCTTTCTTTTTTCCGATTCAAGAATCTCATGAAACTCGATAATCTCAGAATACGTACGCTTCTCATGGCCGGTTTCGGCGCCATTCTTGCCGTGATGGTGATCCTGGTCGGTCTTGGCATCAGCCAGATGAACAAGGCTGACGCGCTGACCAAGAAGCTGACCGAGGAAAGCTTCTACCGCGCCTCGATGCTGCAGGAATGGAAGTCCATCATCGACACCAATGCCGCGCGCACCCTGGCCGCGATCAAGCTGGCCGACGAGGCCGACGCCAAGTTCTTCCTGGACGCCATCAGCGTGTCGTCGAAACGCTCGGACGTGCTGCGCGAAGACATCATGAAAAGCATCGAAGGCGACCCGCAGGCACAAGCCCTGTTCGCCGCCGTCGACAAGGAGCGCGACGCCTACCGCGTGGCGCGCAAGTCGGCGCTCGAGAAAAAGGCCGCTGGCGACGTGGAAGGCGTGCGCCGCTTCCTCGACACCGAAATGGTGCCGCGCGTGCAGTCGTACAGCGCCAGCCTGAACGCGATGGTGAAGTACCAGCAGGATGCCGTCGAAGCCGATTCGAACCGTATCGAGACCGAATTCGCGGCCAGCCTGCGCCTGCAGATCGGCCTGGCGATCGCCGCGGTGCTGGCCGGCGCCGGCTTCGCCTGGTGGATCGGCCGCCGCATCTCGGCGCCGCTGGTGGAAGCCGTGAGCGTGGCCCAGACCGTGGCGCGCGGCGACCTGACCAGCCGCATCGAAGCGCACGGCAGCAACGAAACCGGCGCGCTGATGGGCGCCCTGCGTAACATGAACGCCAACCTGGTCGACATCGTCAGCCAGGTGCGCGCCGGCACCGGCACCATCGCCGAAGCCGCCGACCAGATTTCGGCCGGCAACCTGGAACTGTCCTCGCGTACCGAGCAGCAGGCCAGCTCGCTGGAAGAAACCGCCTCGTCGATGGAAGAACTGACTTCGACCGT
>DAMABW010000295.1:0-6162 GCA_031999925.1 Massilia sp.
GACAGGTCGAATCCTTCGAACAGCAGCGCCAGCGGCAGCAGGGCCGCCACGGTCGCGCCGAACTGGATCACGGTACCGGTACGCAGATCGAACTGCGGGCAGTAACGCTTCTGGTACATGGTGCCGGCGGTAATCGACAGCAGCGCCAGCACGCAATACACGATCGGCAAGGCCGACAGGTGCGCCAGGTCGAGCTTGGCGTACACGACCAGCGCCACGCCCGCCAGGCCCAGCGCCAGCCCGAGCCACTGGCGCGGACGCACCCGCTCGCCGATCAGCGGCGCCGCCACAGCGGTCAGGATCGGCTGCATGCCGACGATCAGGGCCGACAGCCCGGCCGGCATGCCGATCTTGATCGCGCTCCAGACGCCGCCCAGGTAACCCGCCTGCAGTAACAGGCCGGCCACGGCAACGTGCAGGATGCGTCCGCCCGGCCAGGGCGCGCGCCAGATCAGCACGATGGGAACCAGCACCAGCAGCACGCCCAGGCAGCGCAGGATCAGAAAGGTAAGCGGCGGCGCATACGGCAGGCCGTACTTGGCGGCGATGAAACCCGTACTCCACAAGACCACAAAGAACAGCGGCAGCGGCGCCAGCCAGCGCTGGGCCTGGCGCGAATGTGCGGTCGTCTGGGACATGGCGGCGGAAGGTGGTAGGCGAGATGGCATGAAAGACAAGTCTAGCATGCCTGCCCGTACAAATTTGCGTAGCAGAAAAATCCCCACGCACGATTGAAACGATGGCAGAGGAATCATTTTTATTGTTTATAAGTATTTCATCCGATGCAAGAACACAACAAAGCCACCTACCATGGTGCGTCGCACCAAAAACGCTTGACCTGTTCGCCAAAGTGAGGAAAAATTCGCTCTGTTGCGGTGCACAATCCTTTCGAGGCACCGGCCAGCTTCCCGCTTCACCGGTCCAGGTAGTCTTCCTGAGCAGTATTCTTAAGCAGCATTCAATCCTATAACGTCTTGTTTGGAGAACCCCATGTTTGCAATCCCAGAGCAGTTCTCGAATGCCACCAAAGCAAACCTCGAATCGCAATTCGCCCTGATGTCGTCGCTGACGTCGAAAACCTTCGAAAGCATGGAAAAGCTGGTTGAACTGAACATCAACGTCGCCCGCGCTTCGCTGTCGGACAGCTCGACCACCGCCCGCCAACTGCTGGCCGCCAAGGATCCGCAAGAATTCTTCCAGCTGTCCGCCGCCCAGGCCCAGCCAACCGCCGAAAAAGCCCTGTCGTACAGCCGCCAACTGGCTTCGATCGCCAGCGGCACCGGCGCCGAGTTCTCGAAAGCCGCCGAAAGCCAGATCGTCGAAGCCAACCGCAAGGTCATCGCCCTGGTCGACGAAGTGAGCAAGAGCGCCCCAGCCGGTTCGGAAACCTTCGTTGCCGCCGTCAAGACCGCGATCAGCAACGCCAACGCCGGCTACGAGCAGTTCAGCAAGACCACCAAGCAGGCTGTCGAAGCGATCGAAAACAACATGAACGCCGCGATTTCGCAGTACTCGAACGTGGCTGCCAAGGCACCGGCTGCTGCTGCCAACACCGCAGCGGCTGCCGCAGCGTAAGCATTCAGCAGTAGTAACAGAACGGGGCTGGTTGACGCTGTCAGCCGGCCCCGTTGTCGTTTACAGATCGTTGGCGTATCCCGTAAGGTGGGCACTCCGTGCCCACGCGAACGTTTGCGCCGTGTTGGCGTCGAAACGCGGCGTCAACATGTGGGATCCAAAAACAGCGTTCGCGGTATGCCCGGAACACGTTTGCGACACGCAGCCCGTCGGGTTTTATCGTTGATAACACAACGCGACGTTCCGCGTGGGCACGGAGTGCCCACCGTACGATTTCGGCCGCAGGCCGGGCTTATTCGCCCAGGTACGCCGCCTGCACGCGCGGATCGTGCAGCATATCCTGCGCATTTCCCGTCATGGTGATCGTCCCCGACTCCATCACATACCCCCGGTGCGCCGCCTGCAGCGCCAGCTTGGCATTCTGCTCGACTAGCAGGATCGTGATCCCCTGCGCCGACACGTCGCGGATCACCTCGAAGATCTTCTCCACCATGATCGGCGCCAGCCCCATCGACGGCTCGTCCAGCAGCAGCAGCGTCGGATGGCACATCAATGCGCGCGCCATGGCCAGCATCTGCTGCTCGCCGCCCGACAAGGTCCCGGCCAACTGCGCCGAGCGTTCCTTCAGGCGCGGAAACACCGCATACCACTTCTCGATATCCGCCTCGATCCCCGCCTTGTCGTCGCGCGTGTAAGCGCCCATCAACAGGTTCTCGTGGATCGACATGCGCGTGAACACGCCCCGCCCTTCCGGCACCATGGCGAGTTTGCGCTGCACCAGGCGGAAGGACTGGCTACCCGCCAGGGGCTCGCCCAGGTAGGAGATCCGGCCTTCCACCTTGGATGTGGGCAGCGTGCCGGTGATCGCCTTCAGGGTGGTGGTCTTGCCGGCGCCGTTCGCGCCGATCAGGGTCACCAGTTCTCCTTTGCCCACTTCCAGGTCGACGCCCTTGACCGCCTTGATGCCGCCATAGGCCACTTGCAGGCCTTCGATTTTCAGGATGCTGTCGCTCATCAGTGCGCCCCTCCCAGGTAGGCCGCGATCACCGCCGGATCCTTCTGGATCTCGGACGGCAAGCCTTCGGCGATGCGCTTGCCGTACTCGAGCACGGTAATCCGGTCGCACAAGCCCATCATCAGTTTCACGTCGTGTTCGATCAGCAGCACGGTCTTGCCTTCGTTCTTGATCTTCACCAGCAGCTCGCGCAGGGCCAGCTTTTCGGTGGCGTTCATGCCGGCCGCTGGTTCGTCCAGCGCCAGCAGTTGCGGATCGGTGGCCAGGGCGCGCGCGATTTCCAGGCGGCGCTGGTCGCCATACGACAGGAACTTCGCCGTGCGATGCGCAAAGCGGCCGATGCCAACAAAATCGAGCAGTTCCTGGGCTCGGACCCGGATCGCCGCCTCTTCCTCGCGCGCCGCCTTGTGGCGGAAAATGGCGCCGAACACGCCCTGCTTCGTGCGCACGTGGCGCCCGACCATCACGTTTTCCAGCGCGCTCATTTCACCGAACAGGCGGATGTTCTGGAAGGTGCGCGCAATGCCCGCCTTGGCCACCGCATGCGGCGCCGACGGCGAATAGGGCTTGCCGGCCAGTTCGAAACTGCCGCTGTCCGGCTGGTACAGCCCGGTGATCACGTTGAAGAAGGTGGTCTTGCCGGCGCCGTTCGGTCCGATCAGGCCGACGATCTGGCCGCGCTCGATGCGAATCGCCACGTCGGTCAGCGCCTGCAGGCCGCCGAAGCGTTTGTTGACGCCGCTAATGTTCAACAAGACATCGCTCATGCCGCGGCCTCCTCTTCTTCGCGCGCCAGGGCCGCATTCGGACGGTCTTCCTTGTTCGGCGACGGCCACAGCCCGGCCGGGCGGATCAGCATGATCAGCACCAGGGCCAGGCCATACAGCGCCTGGCGCAGCACCTCGGCTTCGACCAGCTTTTCGCCGAACAGCGCGATCTGCGCCGGTTCCACCACATGACGCAGGATTTCCGGCAGCGCCGCCAGCAGCACCCCGCCCAGTACCACGCCAGGGATGTGGCCGATCCCGCCCAGCACCACCATCGCCAGCACGGCGATCGACTCGGTCAGCGAGAAGGACTCCGGAGAAACAAAGCCCTGGAAAGCCCCGAACATGGCCCCGGCCACGCCGCCGAACGAGGCGCCCATCGAGAACGCCAGCAATTTCACGTTACGGGTATTGATGCCCATTGCCTTGGCCGCGATTTCGTCTTCGCGGATCGCCACCCAGGCCCGTCCCAGGCGCGAGTGTTGCAGGCGGCTGGTAATGAAGATGGTAGCGATGCACAGCGCCAGGAACAGGAAGTAGTAAGCGTTCACTGACGGCATGCCGTAGCCGCCGATGTACACCGTCGACTGCGAGCCCGCTTCGCCGGCCAGCGACACGCCGAAGATGCGGATCGGGTCGACCATGTTGATGCCCTGCGGGCCGTTCGTGAAATTGATCGGCTCAATCAGGTTGTTCATGAAGATGCGGATGATCTCGCCGAAGCCGAGGGTCACGATGGCGAGGTAGTCGCCGCGCAGTTTCAGCGTCGGCGCGCCGAGCAGCGCTCCGAACAGGGCCGCGACCAGCGCCGCCAGCGGCACGATCGCCCACACCGACAGGTGGATGCCGTTCTGCCGGATCTCTTCGCCGAACAGGGTTGTCAGCCATTCGCCCAGCGCCGGGTAGTTGTACACCAGCGATTCGAGCAGGGCCGCGAACTGCGGCGAGGCGAACAGCCCGGTCAGATAGGCACCGACGGCGAAGAAGGCGATGTAGCCGAGGTCGAGCAGGCCGGCAAAGCCGACCACGATGTTCAGGCCCAGGGCCAGCATGATGTACAGCAGCGCCAGGTCGATGATGCGCACCCAGGAATTGCCGTACTGCGAAGCAAAGAAGGGGAAGGCGATCATCAGCGCCAGCAGCAGGGCCATGTTGATGCGCGCCCGGCGCGGTTGATGCTGGAGGTCGAAGGTCAACAAGGACATGGTCGGCTCCTCAAGCGCGGTCGGCGACGCGCTCGCCCATGATGCCGGACGGACGCACGGTGAGTACCAGGATCAGCACCACGAAGGCGAAGATGTCCTGGTAATGGCTGCCGAGGAAGCCGCCGGTCAGGTCGCCGATGTAGCCGGCGCCGAGCGCTTCGATAATGCCCAGCAGCAGGCCGCCGATCATAGCGCCATAGATGTTGCCGATTCCGCCCAGCACGGCGGCGCAGAAGGCCTTCAGGCCCGGCAGCACGCCCATGGTGAAGGAAATCGTGGCGTAGTTGGCGCCCCACATCACGCCGGCCACGGCCGCCAGCGCGGCGCCGATGGCGAAGGTGGCGACGATCACGCGGTTCGAATCGACGCCCATCAGGCCGGCGACGCGCGGGTTTTCCGCCACGGCGCGCATCGCCCGCCCCATCTTGGTGCGTTCGACCAGCAGCACGAGCGCAAACATGGCGATGGCTGCCAGCGCCAGCAGCAGCACCTGGGTCTGAGAAATCATGGCGCCGGCTATCATGATCGGGTCCGAGGACAGCACTTGCGGGAACGGCAGCGGATTACGGCCCCAGAACGGCATGGCCATCACGAAGGTCTGCAGCAGGATCGAGACGCCGATGGCGGTGATCAACGGCGCCAGGCGCGGCGCATTGCGCAGGCGGCGGTAGGCGATGCGTTCGATCAGCACGTTGACCAGCATGGCGACAGGGATCGCGCCGAGGATGGCAATCGCCAGCTGCAGATAGCCCGGCAGGCCGGGGAACCAGGCTTCCAGGGCGTGCAGGATCGAGAGGCCGACCATGGCGCCGATCATCAGGACGTCGCCATGGGCAAAATTGATGAGGTTCAGTACCCCGTAGACCATCGTGTATCCGAGCGCGACCAGTGCATACATACTGCCTAGCACCAGCCCGTTGAGTATCTGCTGGACAAAAGTCTCCATCGTTCCGCTGCCTTTTTCTTTCGATAACAAAAACGGCACGTCGGGAATCCCCGAAGTGCCGCTCCTTGGCCTGACGTCGTGTCACCCGGCTCGGCGTTGCCGCAACTAACTTGCAAGCTCCGTGCCAGACGGTTTAGCGAGACCGCGCGCCGCTTTCCATCAAGGGAAAACAGTTGCCACGACAAAAATTCCGAGCGTCGCCATCATAGCCAGCTTTTTGAAAAAGGAACAACGGAAAATTTGTTGCGGCTTGCTCTGTTATCGAAACAAAATAATTACGCCACCTCGGCGCGCACGCCGTCCAGGCCTTTCGGCAGCGGGAAGGTCACGTTCTCTTCCACGCCTTCGAGCGCGCGCACACTGGCCGCACCCAGGGCCTTCAGGCGGTCGATCACGGCCTGCACCAGCACCTCGGGCGCCGACGCGCCGGCGGTTACCCCGATGCGCTTCTTGCCTTCGATCCAGGACGGATCGATCTTGGATGCGTCGTCGACCATGTAGGCCGGCGTGCCCATCTTTTCCGCCACTTCGCGCAGGCGGTTCGAGTTCGAGCTGTTCGGGCTGCCGACCACGACCACGACTTCCACCTGCGGCGCCATGAACTTCACGGCTTCCTGGCGGTTCGTGGTGGCGTAGCAGATATCGCCCTTCTTC
>DAMABW010000296.1:0-6143 GCA_031999925.1 Massilia sp.
GCTCAAGCAGATGAAGAACCTGGGCATTACCGCCAAATTCATGGGCGGCGACGGCATCTGCACCGACGCCCTGGGCCGGCTGGCAGGCGACGCGGTTGGCGCCGAAGGCAAGGTGATCTGCGCCGAGGCCGGCGGCGTGACCGGCGCGGCGCAGGAAAAGAACATGAGCGACTTCCGCGCCCGCTTCAAGCAGAAGACCGGGCAGGACGTGCAGCTGTATGCGCCGTATGTGTACGACGCGGTGATGGTGATGGCGACGGCGATGCAGAATGCGAAGTCGGTCGAACCGTCGAAGTATTTGCCGGAGCTGAAGAAGATCAGCTACAAGGGCGTGACGGGGGATATCAAGTTCGACAGCAAGGGCGATATCGAGAATGGTGCGCTGACCTTGTTCACGTATCAGGGTGGGAAGAAGAGCAAGCTGGATGTGATTCGTTGATCGAGGCTTACATTCGTCGAGTGGTCGATCTCTCGCCGGATTCGTACATTCAACCGTACGGTGGGCACCCCGTGCCCACGCGGTTACGTGCGGCTGCGTTCTACGTTGACGGTGGCGTTTCGCTCACGGAGTTTGCAAGAGGCTCGCGGCTTCGGCTTGGGGTTACGAGCGACAGGTCGCCGCAGGTGGTGCAAGGATGAGCACGTAACCGCGTGGGCACGGGGTGCCCACCGTACGGGTCGAGCCAACAATTTTGACGACGGCCCGATAAATCATCGGACGAAAAAAAACGCGCCTGCTCACGCCGGCGCGCTTCATCGCGATGCTTCTAAATTACTTGGTCGCCAACACCCACTTCACCAGGCTGCGCGCTTCCGCTTCGCTCACCTGCGGGTTGGCCGGCATCGGCACCGGGCCCCAGGCGCCCGAGCCGCCCTTCATGACCTTGGCCACCAGTTTGTCTTCGGCGCCCTTCTGGCCGGCGTACTTCGCGGCCACGTCCTTGTACGCAGGACCCACCAGCTTGGTTGCCGCGGCGTGGCAAGCCATGCAGTTCTTCGCTTTCGCCAGGTCGGCTTGCGCGAACGCGCTCGAGGATGCGAGGGCCGACAACACTACGCACAACATCAGGGACCGTTTCATCTAGGACTCTCCATGGTTAATGCCCGCATTTTACCGCGTTTCCCAGCGGGGATAAGTCATCGTCACACTCTGTAACGACGCTTACGTTTTGGGGGAGGCGTTTCCGCCACACCCCATTATTTTGCCACAGAGCACTGAAAACGCTTGTAAGATGGCCGCATTCCGGAGGAACCCGCCATGCCACTGATCCTGTTGATTCTTGCTCTCGTCGTCCTGCGCTTCTTCGAAGTCTGGCGCTTTGCCGAGCTGTCCTGGTGGTGGATCGTCGGCCTGATGGTGTTCGCCTTTATCTGGTTCGAGTACATCGAAAAGATGCTCGGCTGGGACAAGAAGAAAGCCCACAACGAAGACGAAAAGCGCCGCCAGGCGCGCGTGAAGAAGTCGTTCGACAAGCGCAAATGACAACCGGGGAAGCGTCCCCGGTCGTCGTCACGTTTAGCCCGTTACCGCGCCCTTGCTCGCGCTCGATGCCAGCTTGGCAAACTTGGCCAGCACGCCACGCGTATAACGCGGCGCCGGCTGGGTCCATTCGGCGCGGCGGCGCGCGATTTCTTCCTCAGGCACGTTCAGCTGGATCAGCAGCTGGTTGGCATCGATCGTCACCGAGTCCCCTTCCTGCACCAGCGCAATCGTCCCGCCCTCGAAGGCTTCCGGCGACACGTGGCCGACCACCATGCCCCAGGTGCCGCCCGAGAAGCGTCCATCGGTAATCAAGCCCACCGATTCTCCCAGCCCCTTGCCGATCAGCGCGCCGGTCGGCGCCAGCATTTCCGGCATGCCGGGGCCGCCTTTCGGGCCGAGGTAGCGCAGCACCAGCACGTCGCCGGCGTTGATCTTGTCGCCGAGGATGGCGTCCATCGCCGAATACTCGTCGTCGAATACGCGCGCCGGGCCGGTGATCGCCGGGTTCTTCAGGCCGGTGATCTTCGCCACCGCGCCTTCCGGCGACAGATTGCCCTTCAGGATGGCCAGGTGGCCCTGGGCGTACAGCGCCCCGTCGATCGTACGGATCACGTCCTGGTCGGCACGCGGGACGGACGGCACCTCCGCCAGTTCTTCGGCCAGGGTGCGGCCGGTGATGGTGATGCAGTCGCCGTGCAGCAGGCCGGCATCGAGCAACAGCTTCATCACCTGCGGCACGCCGCCCGCCTTGTGCAGGTCGGTCGCCACGTACTGGCCGGATGGCTTCAGGTTGCAGATGACCGGCACCTTGCGGCGCACGCGCTCGAAGTCGTCCAGGGTCCATTCGACGTTGGCGGCGTGGGCAATGGCGAGATAGTGCAGCACGGCGTTGGTCGAGCCGCCGGTGGCCATGATCAGCGACACCGCGTTCTCGATCGATTCGCGGGTGATGATGTCGCGCGGCTTCAGGTCGCGCTTTACCGCTTCCACCAGCACGCGCGCCGATTCGGCGGCCGAGCCGACCTTTTCGTCGTCCGGGTTCGCCATCGTCGACGAATACATCAGCGACATGCCCAGCGCCTCGAACGAAGACGACATGGTGTTGGCCGTGTACATGCCGCCGCAGGAACCGGACGACGGACAGGCGTTGGTCTCGATGCCCTCGAAGTCTTCCTGCTTCATGCGCCCGGCCGTGAATTCGCCCACCGCCTCGAACACCGACACAATCGTCAGGTCCTTCCCCTTCCAGTTGCCTGGCTTGATCGTGCCGCCGTAGACATAGATACCCGGCACGTTGGCGCGGGCCAGTGCGATCATCCCGCCCGGCATGTTCTTGTCGCAGCCGCCGATGACGACCACGCCGTCCATCCACTGGCCATTCACGCAGGTTTCGATGCAGTCGGCGATCACCTCGCGCGAGATCAGCGAGAACTTCATGCCTTCGGTTCCCATCGACATGCCGTCGGAGATGGTGGGCGTGCCGAACACCTGCGGGTTGCCGCCGGCTTCCTTCACGGCGCCAATCGCCACGTCGGCCAGCTTTTGCAGGCCCGAGTTGCAGGGCGTGATGGTCGAGTGGCCGTTGGCGATGCCGATCATCGGCTTGTCGAAATCGTCCTTTTGATAGCCCATCGCGTAGTACATCGAGCGGTTCGGCGCGCGGGCCACGCCTTCGGTGATGTTGCTGGATCGGCGGTTGTAGCGCGGTGGGTTGGCCATGGCAAGACTCCTTGAAAACAGTCTTGTGAGAATGCCTTGCGCACCAGGGGGCGTCAAATATAAGATTTGCCGGGCTGTGATATGCAAAACGTATCAGTCATAGTCAAAACCATGGAAATACATATCGATGAACCTTGAACTGCGCCAGCTGCGCTATTTCGTCACCGTGGCCGAAGAGCTGCATTTCGGCCGCGCCGCCCAGCGCCTGCACATGACCCAGCCGCCGCTGTCGCAAACCATCGCCGCGCTCGAGGAAACCCTGGGTGCGCCGCTGTTCCTGCGCACCCGCCGCCAGGTCGAGCTCACGCCCGCCGGTGCCGCCCTGCTGCCCGAGGCGCGCCGCCTGCTGGAGCAAGCCGCCGCCATGCCGGAACTGGTGCGCCGCGCCGCCGCCGGCGAATCCGGGCGCCTGGCCCTCTCCTTTGTCACCCCGGCCGACTACAGCGTACTGCCGCCCCTGCTGCGCGACTACAGCGCGGCGTTTCCGAACGTCGAACTGGTGCTGCAGGAAGCGACCACCGACCTGCAGATCGACGACCTGCTGCATGGCCGCATCGACGCCGGACTCTTGATTCCGCCGCTGCCAGACAAAGCGCAGGCGCTGCTCGACTACGCCAGCGTGCTGGAAGAACCGCTGGTGCTGTGCGCGCCCGCAGGTCTGCTGCCCGCGGACGGACGGCCGGTCGACCTGCATGCCCTGCCCCATCTGCCGCTAATCATTTTCCCGCGCAAAAGTGCTCCGGCCCTCTACGACGCCATCCTCAGCTGCTTCCACGACGCCGGCATCACGCCATCGATCGGCCAGGAAGCGATCCAGATGCAGACCATCGTCAGCCTCGTGTCCGCGGGCATGGGCTTGGCACTTGTGCCACAATCCGTGTCGAACCTGCAGCGTCCCGGCGTAGAATACCGTGCCCTTGCCCATCCGACACCACTGGTGGAACTGGGACTGGCCTGGCGCCGCGAGAATGCCTCGCCGGTGCTGCGGGGCTTTTTGGAATTACTGAGGAAAGAATAATATGCTGGTACACCCGAATCCGGACCCGATCGCGTTTTCGGTCGGCCCCGTGGACATCCACTGGTACGGCCTGATGTACGTGCTCGCGTTCGCGATGTTCATCATCCTGGGACGCGTGCGCATCAAGCAGCCGCACATCGCCGCGCAGGGCTGGAAGCCGGAAGACCTGGACGACATGCTGTTCTACGGCATGCTTGGCGTCGTGCTCGGCGGGCGCCTGGGCGAGGTGCTGTTCTACCAGCCGGGCTATTTCTTCGAAAACCCGCTGGAAATCTTCAAGGTCTGGAAGGGCGGTATGTCCTTCCACGGTGGCTTCCTGGGCGTCTTGATCGCGATGGCGCTGTGGGCGCGCAAATCGAAGCGCAACATCCTCGACGTCTACGACTTCATCGCGCCGATGGTGCCGCTGGGCTACGCCGCCGGGCGCCTGGGCAACTTCATCAACCACGAACTGCCGGGCCGCATCGCCGACCCGAGCCTGCCGTGGGCGATGCTGTGGCCGAACCCGAACGGCATCGGCTTCCTCGACACCCCGCGCCACCCGTCGCCGCTGTATCAGATGCTGATCGACGGCATCCTGGTGTTCCTGATCCTGTGGCCGTTTGCACGCAAGGCGCGTCCACGCCTGGCGGTGGGCGCGATGTTCACCCTGCTGTACGGCTGCGCGCGCTTCTTCACC
Organism: Massilia sp.; assembly: GCA_031999925.1. Lineage (GTDB taxonomy): Bacteria > Pseudomonadota > Gammaproteobacteria > Burkholderiales > Burkholderiaceae_D > Telluria. The sequence continues at coordinate 4,900 of DAMABW010000296.1, forward strand.
GAATGGTTCCGCGTGCCGGACTGGGAAACCACGGTCATGGGCCTGCCGATCACCTCGGGGCAGGTGCTGTCGCTGCCGATGATCGTCGCGGCGCTGGCCATGCTGGCCTGGGCCTATTCCTCGCGCGACGGCAAGCAGACGCTGCGCTCGACCTGATAGATCAGTCCTCGATGTCGCCGGCATCGGCCGGCGGCATCGCCCCATCGACGGCCGCATCCGGCGCGATGTTCGCCACCTGCAAGGCCTTCGAAGCAATCCCGACAAAGGCCGGCGCCGCCACCTGCCCGCCATAGTGCTGGCGGCCCGACGGCTCATCGATCACGACCGCCACGATGAAACGCGGCGCCGACATCGGCACGATGCCGACGAACGAGGCGACATACTTGCGCGGCAACACATAGCGCCCGTTCACCGCCTTGTAGGCCGTCCCGGTCTTGGCGCCGACCCGGTAGCCGGGAATCCGCCCGCCCTTCGCCGTCCCATTCGTCACCACGTTTTCCAGCATGCGCCGCATCGCGCGCGCGGTGGCCGGCGCGATCACCTGCGTGCCCGCCGGTGTACCGCTTTGCTTGTCGAGCGTCAGGGCAATCGCCTTGCCGTCGTTCGTAAAGACCGTATAGGCACGCGCCAGTTGCACCAGCGACACGGCGATGCCGTTCCCATAGCTCATGGTCGCCTGCTCGATCGGCCGCCACGAGGCGTAAGGCCGCAACCTTCCGGCCGCCGTACCGGGAAACCCCAGCTGCGGCGGCTGGCCGAAGCCGAGTTTGGTGAACATGTCCCACATGTCGCGCGGGCGCATCCCGAGCGCCAGCTTCGCGGTGCCGATGTTGGACGAATAGCGCAGCACGTCGCTGACGCTGATCACGCCGTGGGCGCTGGTATCGGAAATCGGCGCGCCATGGATGACCAGGCGGCCGGCGCCGGTATCGACCAGGGTCTCGGGCGTTGCCTGCCCCTGGTCGATCGCCAGCGCCACCGTGAACGGCTTGAGCACCGAGCCCGGCTCGTAGCTGTCGGTGAGCGCCCGGTTGCGCATCGCCGCGCGCTGGCGTTCCGAGGCGATGTTCGGGTCGTAGCTCGGGTAATTCGCCAGCGCCAGGATTTCGCCGGTGCGCGTGTCGACCACGATGGCGCTGCCCGCCTGCGCCTGGAAGGTCTCGACGGCCGTCTTCAGCTCCTTGAACGCGGTGTACTGGATCGCACTGCTGATCGACAGGACCACATCCCGGCCGGGCTGGGGC
>DAMABW010000297.1:0-6140 GCA_031999925.1 Massilia sp.
ATAATCACGCCTGCGTCTGCGGAACGGGGAATTGGCGGAAGGCAGAAAGAGTCGAACTTACAGGAGAGCGGCTGACGCCCCCCACCGGGTTTGAAGCCCGGCCCCATCACCGGATGAGAATGCCTTCCTTTTGCAGCGGCGGCGTCGAGCCGCGCACTGATTGACTACACCTGCGGAGGCTCGGGCCAGCTGGCTTGCGGCCTTGGCAGGTGGGTGTTGCGGAGCCGGCGAGTATACCCGACGCGGTCGAAGAACTCCAAGACCTGAATGGCCCGTTTGCGCCCCAGACCGGTCGCATCGCGGAAGTTCGCGGCCTGCGCATCGGGCAGGCCGGCGACGATGCGCGCCATCTCCGCCAGCGGCGCCGGATGGTAGAACAGGTCCGGCACCACCTGGCTGAGTTGCCCAGCGCGCGCGAGCTTGCGCAGCAGTGCGCGCACCGCGTCTTCCTCCAGTTTGAAATCGCGTGCCAGGTCGCGTACCCACGGCGGATCGAAGCGGCCGGCCTCCAGGGCCGCCAGCAGCGGCGCCGCCATCGCCTGTTCCGTCTCGCTCAAGGCCACGCTGTGCGACGGCAGGTGCAGGCTGGCGCCGCTGCGCGCGATCGTTCCCGCTTCCAGCATGCGCGTTACCAATGCGCTCCAGATCGCGTCGCCCAGTTCCGGCGCCACCATCCGCTTCAGGCGCCACATTTCCAGGCCCGCTTCGTCGGGCTGGCGCGTGTGCCAGGCGGCCAGGCCGTCCAGTACGCGCGTTTCCAGCGGCGCGAGCATGGCGGGTGCGATCAGCAGGCTGTCGCCGCCCGCCAATGGCAGGCGCAGGATGTCGGCGTGCAGATGCAGGCTGTCCGGCGCCAATTGCGTCAGGCGCACCAGGCTGGACACCGCAATGCCGGCCGGGCTGGCCGCAACCAGCTTGCCCAGATCGCCGTCCGCGACCCAACCGGCCAGCGCATCGAGCCAGGCCAGCCGCGCCGGGCTGCGCCGCTTGCGCGCAGGCCCGAACGGATCGAGCACTACGCCGCCGCCCAGGGTCTGGGTGGCGCCCGCATTGCGCACCACAAAGCGGTCGCCTGCCACCGCATGCAGCGGCGCGTCGAATACCAACTGTGCGCGGGTACACCTGCCCGGCGAAAGCTGCTCGGCGTCCAGCGGCACCAAATGGGCCGTGTGGTGGGCCGCGCCAATGTGCACATGCACCGGCGCCCACGAGCCGAGCGCCGTGGCATCGGGCAGCAGCGTGATGTCGGCATCGAAGCGCTCCGAACACTCGGCCATGCGAGGATCGACGATCCAGCTGCCGCGCGCGATGTCGTCCTTGGCCACGCCCGCCAGGTTCAGCGCCAGGCGCTGGCCGGCCCGTCCTTCTTCGGCCGGCTGGCCCTGGGCATGGATCGCACGCACGCGCGCCTGCTGCCCACCCGGCGCCAGCTGCACCAGGTCGCCCGGCGCCACGCGGCCCGCCAACGCGGTACCGGTGATGACCGTGCCCTGGCCGGATACCGTGAATACGCGGTCGACGCCGAGCCGGAACAAGCGCACTTCGCTGCGGCCCGGCAGCGCCGCCGCTTCGCTTCCAAGATGCTCCAACAGCGCGGCCACACCCGGATCTCCCGGATGCGCGGCAGCGGTGCGGAATATGGGCGCGCCGGCAAACGGCGTCCCGTCCAGCAGCGCAGCGACGTCGCTCTGGACTTCGATCAGCCGTGCCTCATTCGCCCGGTCCGCCTTGGTCAGCGCCACGCAGGCACGGCGCACGCCGAGCAGTTCGAGAATAGCCAAATGCTCGCGCGTCTGCGGCATGATGCCGTCGTCGGCCGCCACCACCAGCAGGGCGAGGTCGATCCCGGTCACGCCCGAGGCCATTGTGCGGATGAATTTTTCGTGCCCCGGCACGTCGATCACGCCGAGCGTTTCGCCGCCGGGCAGCGGCGCATAGGCGTAACCGAGTTCAATGGTAATGCCGCGCGCCTTTTCTTCCTTCAGGCGGTCGGTGTCGACCCCGGTCAGGGCGCGCGTCAGCGTGGTCTTGCCATGGTCGATATGGCCTGCGGTACCGACGATCATGGAGCAGCGTTCTCCCGGAGGAGTGTCAATTGGTCGACGAAGGCGGAGACCTGGTCGTCCTGCAGGCAGCGCAGATCGAGCCACAGGGTGTCGTCGGCAATGCGGCCGATCACCGGGCGGGTCAGCCCACGCAGGCGCCGTTCCAGCAGCCCGAGCGGATTGCCGCGCACGCCGGCGCGCGCCCGGATCGCCAGGCCGTGGCTCGGCAGCAGTTCGACGGGCAGGGCGCCGCTGCCGATCTGGCTGTTCATGGGCGCGTCGCCCACGGTGTAGCTGTCACCCAGCGCAGCTTGCAGCGGTGCGGCCAGCGACGCCGCCAGCGCGCGCATCTCGGCGGCCGGCCGGGTCAGCAGGCGCAGCGTGGTCAGGCGCTGCGGCAGCAGGTCCGGCGCGCGGTACAGATTCAATACGGGTTCCAGCGCGGCCAGGGTCAGCTTCGATACGCGCAGCGCGCGCTTCAGCGGGTTCTTCTTGATCTTGGCAATCAGGTCCGCGCGCCCGGCGATGATGCCGCACTGCGGCCCGCCGAGCAGCTTGTCGCCGCTGAAGGTCACCAGATCGGCCCCGGCGGCGATGGTCTCCTTCACCGTGGTCTCGTGCGGCAGGCCATAGCGTTCCAGGTCGACCAGGGTGCCGCTGCCAAGATCGACGGCAATCGGAATCCCACGCTCGCGCGACAGCGGCACCAGTTCGGCCACGCTCACTTCCTTGGTAAAGCCGGTAATCGCGTAGTTACTCGCATGGACCTTCAACAGCAGGGCCGTGTGCTCGCCCGCGAACTCCGCATAGTCTTTCAAATGGGTGCGGTTCGTGGTCCCCACTTCGCGCAGGGTGGCGCCAGCGCGGGCCATGATGTCGGGGATGCGGAAGGCGCCGCCGATTTCCACCAGCTCGCCGCGCGACACGATCACTTCACGGCCCGAGCCCAGTGCGTTCAGCATCAGCAGCACGGCAGCCGCATTGTTGTTCACCACGGTGACGGCTTCGGCGCCAGTCAATGCACGCAACTGTTCCTCGACCAGATCGTCGCGGTCGCCGCGCTTGCCGGTGTCGATGTCCCATTCCAGGTTCATCGGCCAGCGCAGCGCCTCGATCACCGCCTGCACCGCCACGTCCGGCAGCAGGGCGCGGCCGAGGTTCGTGTGCAGCACGGTGCCGGTGAGATTGAACACCGGGCGCAGGCGCGAGGCATTCGCGGCGGCCAACCGCTCGCCGAGCCGCACCAGGATCGCATCCGGCGCGACGTCGAGCGCAGCGCCGTCGCGCAAGCTTGCGCGCAATTCATCGAGCAGCGCGCGCAAGGAATCCACGGTCTGCTCACGCCCGTACTCGGCAATCAATGCCTGGCAGCCCGGCGCGTCCAGCAGGACGTGCACGGCCGGCAGGCGCGGCATCGGCGCGGCGCCGCCTGTCACGCGTCGTCCTTCAGCCAGAGCAGCGGGTTGCCGCTGGCGCGCGCATATCCCGCTTCGGACACGAGCACGTCGAGCAGCAGGCTGGCCAGGTCGTCGGCCAGCGGCTCCACGTGGTAGTCGTGCTCCTGGTTGAAGATCTTGCGGTAGGTGTGGCAATCGTCGCAGGTCTCGGCGCGCGCGACCTTGGTCGGGTCATTGGCCTTGTCCAGGGTCTTGCCCTCGTTCGCCGCAGCGACGTTGGCGGCCTGCGGATCGGCATCCTTGCCGACCAGGCCCTGGTAGGCGACTTTACCGTTGGCTTCGCAGCACGAGCACTTCACGCGCACCATGTGCCATTCGCTTTCGCAGCAGCTGCAGTGCAGGTAGCGATAACCCTGCGATTGCCCACCGATGCGCACCACGCTGGCCACCGGTTGCGAACCGCACACCGGGCACAGCGTGCCGGTGACGAGCGGCTGGGCCCAGGCCGGATCGAGGCGCGAAGCCATCAGGCTCCAGCTCACCTGCAGGGCGGCGGCGATGAAGGGCGCGCACAGCGGGTCGATGCCCTCGGCATACCCGTTCAGGATCGCGTCGGCCATGCCTTCCAGTTCCGCATCGCCCAGGCCGCGCAGCAGGGCCAGGGCAGGCGCCAGTTGCGGCGACGCCTCGACGCCCGGCTTGAGTGCTTCCAGCAGCGCGGCGAACACGGCGCGCCAGCCGGCCGGGCGTGCCCCGCTGACCGGCAGCGGCGGCATGTTGTGGTCGTGGGCCAGCTTCATCGTCGCGTCCGGCGGCAGTTCGACCTGTTCGGCGACGCTGCCGGCCACCACGGCCTGCTGGGCATCGGCCAGCTGGGCCATCAGGCCCAGGTAGCCGCGCAGGGCTTCTTCGACGGGAATGCCCGGCACCTCGCCGGCCGCCAGCTGGCGCAGGCGCGTGGCGCGCGCGGCGAACAGGGTGGCGGGATGAGGCAGCAGCAGGCGCGGGATGGCGTTGTGATCGAGGGATTCGATCTCGCCCGGTTGGAGTAGACGTTGTACCAAAATAATCTCTCGAAAAAAGCAGGGCCGGGTCGCGTGTGCGAACCCGGCCCATTGTAAATCAAGCAGAGGAAGCGCGTCGGCGGCGCTTCGATCCGCTCGCGGCGATGCCTTAGCGGCCGCCCTTGTTGCGCATCAGCTGCTCGAACCAGCGCGGGTGGTGCTTGCGCACCCAGCCATAGGTCACGGTGCCGCGCACCATGGCGCCCATCGTACCCTTGATCCAGATGCCGGCGTACACGTGCACGATGATCGACACGATGATCACGAACGCGAAGAACGCGTGTAGCACGGCCGACAGGCGGATCACGCCGATCGGGAACAGGTGCGAGAACCAGGCACGCCAGATCACGATACCGGTCAGCAGCAGGAACACCATGCAGGCGATCAGCGTGAAGAACAGCATCTTCTGGCCGGCGTTGTAGCGGCCCACCTTCGGCAGCGCGTGCTCGTTTCCGTTCAGGACGTCCGGAATCTGGCGCAGCCACTGCTTGTCGCCCGGCTCGAACTGGTTGTGGTGCCAGAAGCGCACCACCAGCACGGCAAAGGCGGCAAACATCACCAGCCCGAAGAACGGGTGCAGGATACGGGTCCACTGGCCGCCGCCGAACAGCAGCGCCAGCCAGGCCATGACCGGGTGGAACATGGCCAGGCCCGACAAGCCGGCCAACACGAAGCAGATTGCCGTGATCCAATGGTTGCTGCGTTCATTGGCGTTGTAGCGCTCGATCAGCGGGTTGCCGTCCTTGTCACGGAGCTCACGCTTCATGCTTTTCTCCCTGCAGCTGCTTGGCGGCGGCCAGCGCTTCGGCTTCCTCTTCCTTGCTCACCTCGTTCGGGCCGACACGGGTGTAGTGGAACAGGCCGGCGATTGCGGCGGCAGCCATGCCGGCCATCGCCAGTGGCTTGGCCAGGCCCTTCCAGATGGCGACGGCCGGGCTGATGCTCGGGTTGTCGCGCAGGCCGCTGTACAGCGAGGGCTTGTTCGCGTGATGCAGGACGTACATCACGTGGGTGCCGCCCACGCCGGCCGGGTCGTACAGGCCGGCGTTCTTGTAGCCGCGTTCCTTCAGGTCCTCGATGCGCTCGGCCGCGTGCGTCTTCATGTCCTCCTTGGTGCCGAACATGATGGCGCCGGTCGGGCAGGTCTTGACGCAGGCCGGTTCCTGGCCCACGGCAACACGGTCCGAGCACAGCGTGCACTTGTACGCACGGTTGTCCTGCTTCGAGATGCGCGGCACGTCGAACGGGCAGCCCGTCACGCAGTAGCCGCAGCCGATGCAGTTTTCCTGCTGGAAGTCGACGATGCCGTTCGCGTATTGCACGATCGCGCCCGGCGACGGGCAGGCCTTCAGGCAGCCCGGGTCCTCGCAGTGCATGCAGCCGTCCTTGCGGATCAGCCACTCCAGGTTGCCCTTCTCGTTGACGTATTCGTCGAATCTCATCACCTGGAAGGTCTCCGGGGTGAGGTCCGGCGGATTGTTGTAGGTACCGTTGCAATGCCCGACCTCGTCGCGCAGGTCGTTCCATTCCGAACAGGCCACCTGGCAGGCCTTGCAGCCGATGCAGCGCGACACGTCGATCAGCTTGGCCACCGCCTCCACCCCGCCGATGCGGGTATGGGGCGACGCCTCGGA
>DAMABW010000298.1:0-6121 GCA_031999925.1 Massilia sp.
GCACCAGGCGTTCCGATTCCGCATCCAGCGCGCTGGTGGCTTCGTCGAGCAGCAGCAGCGGCGGGTTCTTCAGCAGGGCGCGCGCAATCGCGATGCGCTGGCGCTGGCCGCCGGACAGGCGCACGCCGCGCTCGCCCAGGAAGGAGCGGTAGCCCTGCGGCAGGCGCTCGATGAATTCGTGGGCCGCGGCCAGCTTGGCCACTGCGATCACTTCTTCGTCGCTCGCTTCCGGACGGCCGTAGCGGATGTTCTCCATTGCGTCGGCCGAGAAGATCACCGTGTCCTGGGGCACGATGCCGATCGCGCCGCGCAGAGTGTGCAAATCGAGGTCGCGGATGTCGACGCCGTCGAGGGTGATGGCGCCGGTTTGCGGATCGTAGTAGCGCAGCAGCAGCTGGAACAGGGTGGTCTTGCCGGCGCCCGACGGGCCGACCACGGCCACCGTCTCGCCGGGCCGGATGTCGAGCGACACATGCGACAACGAGGCGCTGTCCTGGCGCGACGGGTAGGCAAAGGTCACGTCCCGCAGGGACAGTGCGGCGCCACCGGTGGTGCGCTGGGGCAGGGGCTGCGGGTGCGTCGGGTTGCGGATGTCGGAACGTGCGGCCAGCAGTTCCAGCAGGCGTTCGGTGGCGCCGGCGGCGCGCTGGGCTTCGCCCATGGTTTCCGACAGCGCGCCGATCGAGCCGGCCACGATCGAGGCATACAGGATGAACTGGCCCAGTTCGCCGCCGGTCATGTCGCCGTTCAGGACCGCGTGCGCGCCCAGCCACAGCACGAAGACGATGGTGCCGAACACCAGCACGATGGCCAGCATGGTCAGCAGCGAGCGCGCGCGGATGCGTTGCATCGCGGCGGCAAACGCGCCTTCGACCGAGCCGCCGAAGCGCTGCGCCTCGATCTTTTCGTGGGTATAGGCCTGTACGGTCGGCATGGCGTTCAGGATTTCGCCGGCCAGGGCCGAGGCATCGGCGATGCGGTCCTGCGAATCGCGCGAGAGTTTGCGCACGCGGCGCCCGAACAGCACGATCGGCACGATCACCGCGATCAGCAGGCCGAAGATGATGGCGGTCAGCTTGGCGTCGGTCACGAACAGCATCACCAGGCCGCCGACGAACAGCAGCACGTTGCGCAGGGCAACCGAGATGCTGGTGCCGACCACGGCCTGGATCAGCGTGGTGTCGGTGGTCAGGCGCGACAGCACTTCGCCGGTCTGCGTGGTTTCGAAGAATTCCGGGCTCTGGTGCACGACGTGGCTGTAGACGGCGCTGCGGATGTCCGCGGTCACGCGCTCGCCCAGCCAGGACACCATGTAGAAGCGCGCGGCGGTGGCGATGCCGAGCACGGTGGCCACGCCGAACAGGGCCAGGAAGGTGGCGTCGACATTCTTGATGCTGTGCGCACCGGCCGCCGCGCCGAAGCCGAGGTCGATCATCTGCTTGAAGGCGGCGGGGATCGCCAGCGTGGCGCCGGCGGCGAACAGCAGGGCCACGCCGGCCAGCACGAACTGGCGGCGGTAGGGGCGCAGGAAGGGGAACAGGCCCTTGAAGACGGCGAGGCTGCCCTTGGCGGGCGCGGAGGAGGCGGTGGTGTTCGGGGTGGTGCCTGGGGCGGACTTGGTCGCAGGGTTCGTCATTGTGTTGCTTGTTGTTGTTCTGTCTGGTGTCATCGATTCATCTTCACGGAGTTACAGCTTCCGCATTACAGCTTCATATCCCTGAGATAGCCGGTCATCTCCAGGTAGCCATGCCCGGCCGGTACGCCGTCGCGCGCTACCGTCACCGCGCCTTCCCAGTAAACGGCGCCGGTCGAGCGGCGCGAATCGAGTTCCTGGTCCTGCTGCAGGGGGGTGACCTGCCAGCGCGTGGCGCCTGTGGTGATCGTGGTGGCAACCGGGTATTCGGCATTCGTGCGCGGCGACTTCCAGCGCGCCGTCGGAGCAAAGTTCACCTGCTCCGGCGCGTAGCGGGTAATTCTACCGGCGCGGTCGCGCACGGTGGCGTGCGACCATAGTTTACCACCTCGCTTGGCCCTGATCTGGAAAGCCATCAGCGCCGAGCCGTCGTCGAGATTCGCCGCGACCCAGTCCCAGCCGCTGGCTTCGGGCTGCAGGGCTTCGCTCGACCATTCGTGGTCCAGCCAGGCACTGCCCGTGACCGCGCCCGCCGCGCCCGGACGCCCGGCGTTGCCCGTCACGCGCAAGTGCGGGTGGCTGTAGTAGTAACTCGCGTGCCGCGCCACCGGCCCTTTGCGCGAATAGCCGCCTTCGCCCTGTACCAGCACCGGCTGGGTTGGCGTCAAGGTCAGGTCCATGCTCATTTCACCGGAATTCACGGTCACGCGGTAGCTGCCATCTAGCGCGCGCCGCATGCGCCAGTCGTCGAGCTTGATGTCGGTATCGCCGGTCTTGGCCCAGGCCAGGCCGAAGCCTTCGCGCGCGCTGCGCTGGTCGTGCGCCAGGCGCCCCAGCGCCGGGTCGGATAGCGCGGCATGGCCGATCACCAGCTGGTGCGGCGCGAATGCGCTCGGGTTGGCGGTGTCGTGTTCGGTGCGGCTGCGAAAGAAGGTGACCTGGAAGCCGAGCGGCTTGCCATCGGCCTTCTTCAGCCAGCCGGTGACGTACCACCACTCGGTGCGAAAGTCCGGGTGGGCGCCGTAGTCGGCGGGGAAGTTCATGGCCCGGCCCGGCGTGACCGGCGCGAAGCTCGGCGGCGCGGCCAGGGCGAATCCGCCCGCCAGCATCCACAGCAGTAGAAGAAAACGCATTACCAATCCTCCCTCACGGCGCGCACCGGTCCGCCGGACAAGGCATAGCGTCCCGACACCAGCGCCGTGGCCACCGAGGCGCCCACCAGCACCGCGGCGACGGTCGCCAGCAAGCCCCAGGGCAGGTGCAGCTGCATGGTCCAGTGGAAGGATTGCGGATTCACGACGAATACCAGGATCAGGCTGATCACCAGGCCGAGGGCAAAGCCGCAGGCCACGCCGAGCGTGGTCAGCAGGCCGCCCTCGCAGGCCAGGATGCCCAGCACCTGGCCGCGCGTCACGCCCACGTGGCGCAGCATGCCGAATTCGCGCGCCCGCGCCAGGGTCTGGGCCGAGAAGGTGGCGGCCACGCCGGACAGGCCGATGACGATGGCGATCGCTTCAAGTAGATAGGTGACGGCGAAGCTGCGGTCGAAGATCTGCAAACTCGCGGCGCGGATGTCGCCCGGCCGCGCCAGTTGCAGCGCCGCGCCGAAAGGCAGGGCGCGCAGGGCTTGTTCGACACGGTCGGTGGCCGCTTCGCTTCCCGCATAGATGGCGGCGTCGGTCACGGCCGTTTCGCCGGTCAGCGCGCGGTAGTCGGCAAGGCGGATCACGACCGATCCGGACTGGTTGGCATAGTCGCGCCAGACGCCGGCGATGAAGAAGGGCGCCGGCTTGCCGCCCAGCGGCAGTTCGATCGTCTGGCCGACACGCGCGCCATACAGGTCGAGCATGGCTTCCGAGACCCAGGCCGGGCGCGCGTTGGCAGGAGTGGGGCTGGATGCGCCGACCAGGAACAGCAGGCGGCCCGGGTCCGCCGCGTCGATGTCGCGCGCGATCAGCACCACGTCGGGGCGGTCGGCCAGCAGCGAGACCGGCCGCGTGCGCAGGAACTGCACTTGCCCGATGCCGGGCGTGGCCCGGATCGCGGCCTGCTCGTTCGGTCCGAGCGAACCGGTACTGCCGCCGGCGGCAGTGCGCACGTACAGGTCGGCCGGCAGGATGTGGCGCATCCAGTCGTCGACCGAGACGCGGAAGCTGGCCACCATGATCCCCATCGCCACCATCAGGCTGAAGCTGGCCAGCACGCCGCCCAGCGCGATCGAGGCCTGGCCCGGCGCATTCGCCAGGCGCGACATCGTCAGGGCCAGCACCGGCGGCGGCGTCGGACGCTTCAGGAGCGGCCGGTTCAGCAGGCGGAACACGGTCGAAGCCAGGCGCGGCATCAGGCCGATGCCGCCGATCAGCAGCAGGGCAATCGCCAGGTAGCCGAACAACGGCAGCTCGAACACGGGCGGGGCAAAGGCGAACATTGCCGCCAGCGCCAGGCAGATGGCCGAGGGCCAGACCCGCGCCAGGCGCGCCAGCGCGGCTTCGTCGTTGCCGGATTTGAGGGCCACCGCCGGCTTGGCGCGCGCGGCATCCAGGGCCGGCACCAGGCAGCCGAGCAGGGCTACGCCCAGGCCCAGCGCGAAGAAGACAAACGCCGCCACCGGGGTGAACACCACCTGCGGCTTCACGCCCGGGAAGTAGCCGGCGCCGAGATCGCCGCCGAAGAAACGCAGTGCCAGGGCCGCCAGCAGGTAGCCGGCCAGCACGCCGAGCAGGGCACCGATCACGCCCAGGCTGGCGCCTTCGACCAGCACCTGGCGCAGCAATTGGCGCCGCTCGACGCCGAGCACGCGCAGCAGCGCGAACTGGCTGCGCCGCCGCATCACCGACAAGGCTTGGGTCGAGAACACCAAAAAGGCGCCGGTGAACAAGGCCACCAGGGCCAGCACCGTCAGGTTGACGCGGTAGGCGCGGCTGAGGTTATTGTTGCGGCTTTCCTGGTCGCTGTCGTTCGGCTGCTGGATGCGGAAGCGCCCCGGAAAGTCGCGTTCCAGGTCGCGTTTCATTTGCGCTTCGAATTCGGCGCGGTTCACGCCGTCCCGCAGTTTCAGGTCGACGCGCGACAGCTTGCCGAGCTGGCCGAAGCGCCACTGGGCGGCGCCGATGTCCATCACGGCGATGCGCTGGCCGGGCCGCGCGCGCTGCACCGGGCCGGCCACGCGCAGGCTGAAGTCGCGGGTGCCGGCGCGCAGGGTGAGCGATGCGCCGTCGCGCAGGTTCAGCCAGCTTTGCGCGGCGGGCGACAGGAAGACGGTGTCGTCGGCCAGCACGTCGGCGCCGCGGCCCTCGCTTGGGACGCCGAGCAGGTCGGGCGCGATGTAGCCGGCGCGCAGCGGGTCGACGCCGACGATGCGCAGCGCACCCTTGGCGGCGGGCACGGCGGCCTGGATGTCGAGCACCGGCGAGGCCAATGCCACGCCCTCGTATTCGGCCAGGCGCGGAAAGACGGCTTCGTCGAACAGGGCTTCGCGGCCGAGCACCTGGATGTCGGCCTGGCCGGACAGGCTCTTGATGGCGGCCGAGAATTCGTTAAAGGCGGCGGCATTGATCAGGTGGATGGCGAAACCCATGGCCACGCCGACGGCGATCGCGGCGATGGCCAGCAGGGCGCGCACCGGATGCGCGCGCCACTCGCCGAACAGCAGCCAGCGCGACAGGATGGGAGACAGTAGATTTAAGCCGGACATTCCACCGCCAAGGCCTCCGCCTGCCGCTGCGCCTTCTGGCGCGCGGCTGCCACCGCATCGCCCCGCGCCCGGCCCAGGTCTTCCTCGACCCATTTCTGCTTCAGGCGCAGGCGGTCGCATTTCTGTTTCTGGGCCTGGTAGGCCTTGGCGGCACGCTGGCGTTCGCGTTCCTCGCGCAGTTCGTCGGCGGCGCGGGTCTTTTCCATCGCGAGCAGACGCAACTTGTCGCCCGCCAGCCTCTCGGCCGCCGCCGGGTCGACCGGCGGTGCGGCCTGGATTGCCAGTTCCGTGCCGGCGCCGCCCGCGCAGGGCTGGTCGCCGTAGGCGATCTTGCCGCCGACGTTGCATTTGTAGATCGTGCCAGCGAATACGTTTGGCGCCGCTAAAGTGGCCAATGAGCAAGCCACTGAGCACGCCATCATTGCTGCCATGAACTTCGTCATCAATGTTCTCCCCGTCTCAAAGAATTTTGCCAGGGTTCATAATGCCGAGCGGGTCGAGGGCAGCTTTGATGGCACGCATCATGTCCAGTTCGACAACATCCTTGTAGCGTTTCAGCTCCTCGCGCTTCAGGGCGCCGATGCCGTGCTCGGCGGAAATCGAGCCATCGAAGGCGGCCACGCTGTCGTGCACGATGCGGTTGATGGCGTCCTGGTTGGCCAGGAACGCCTCGTGCGAGACGCCCGCCATCGGCGCCACGTTGTAGTGCAAATTGCCGTCGCCGAGGTGGCCGAAGCAGACCACCTGGCAGCCCGGAAACTTGTCCGACAGCTGACGGTCGGTGCTGGCGATGA
>DAMABW010000299.1:0-6057 GCA_031999925.1 Massilia sp.
CCGCACCCCGCACCCCGCACCCCGCACCCCAAAAACTCCCTTGCATCTGCACAATTGAACAAGCTTCGATAGACTTTGTGCTTTGCACAAGACCGGAGCCGTCCATGAGCAGTATGCTGTTTTCCCCCTACAAACTCGGACCGATGGAGCTATCGAACCGCATCGCCATCGCCCCGATGTGCCAGTACTCGGCCGACGAAGGCCTGGCCACCGACTGGCACATGATCCACCTCGGCCAGCTGGCCCTGTCCGGCGCCGCGCTCCTGATCATCGAGGCCACCGCCGTCACGCCCGAAGGCCGCATCTCGCCCGACGACCTGGGCCTGTGGTCCGACGCCCACCTCGACGCCCTGAAGCCGGTCGTCGCCGCCATCCGCCGGCATTCGCCGATCAAGGTCGCGGTCCAATTAGCGCATGCCGGCCGCAAGGCGTCGAGCGCGGCGCCGTGGCTGGGCGGGGCCAACATCAAGCCCGATGAAGAACGCGGATGGCAGACCGTGGCCCCATCCGCCGTGCCGCATGCCGAAGGTGAGACCGTGCCGCTGGCGCTCGATGCGCAAGGACTGCAGCGCATCAAACAAGGTTTCGTGGACGCGGCACGCCGCGCCGCCGCGCTCGGCCTGGACGGCATCGAGCTGCACGGCGCCCATGGCTACCTGCTGCACGAATTCCTGTCGCCGCTGTCGAACCGGCGCGACGACCAATATGGCGGTTCGCTGGAAAACCGCATGCGCTATCCGCTGGAAGTGCTGGAGGGGGTGCAGGCGGCCGTGCCCGAGACCATGGCCGTCGGCATGCGCATCTCGGCCACCGACTGGGTCGAGGGCGGCTGGAACATCGAGGAAAGCGTGGTCTTCGCCAGGGAGCTGGAGAAGCGTGGCTGCCACTTCATCCACGTGTCGAGCGGCGGGCTGTCGCCGCAGCAGAAGATCCCGGTCGGCGCCGGCTACCAGATCGCCTTTGCCGAACGGATCAAGCGCGAGACCACGATGCCGACGATCGGCGTCGGCCTGATCACCGAGCCGCAGCAGGCCGAGCACATCCTGCAATCGGGCCAGGCCGACATGGTGGCGCTGGCGCGTGCCATGCTCTACAACCCGCGCTGGCCCTGGCACGCCGCCGCCGAACTCGGCGCGCAAGTGGCCGCGCCGCAGCAGTACTGGCGCTCGCAGCCGCACCAGTTCAAGAACCTGTTCGGCGACACCCGGCTCGGGCAACGCTGATTCGCGTTTTTGCACGGTTCAACCCGGCAAAAGCGCAGTCTGTCGCAGGGTGCGCGACAGTGGGCGGGGCAGATTCTAAAGTGGCAACATCAGCGCTGCGGCGCTCCACCACGACAAGAAAAGGTCCCACCATGCGTACTCTGCTCGCTCTCGCCTGTGCTGCAACTCTCAGTGGCTGCATCATCGTTGCCGGTCCTCCGGGCAGCGACTACACGGTCCACACGCCGTTCAGCGGCAAGACGGTCGAGGGCGACGGCATTGCGACGCGCGACGTGCGCAGCGTGGCGGCCCTGACCGGGCTGAACGTGGGCGGGTCGATGATCGTCGAGGTACGGGTCGGCGCGGCGCCGTCGCTGGTAGTCGAAGGCGACAGCAACCTGGTGCGCTACGTGCAAACCGAAGCGCGCGGCTCGACCCTGCACATCGGCACCGAAGGCCGCCTGCGCAGCACCACGCCCCTGAAGGTCATCTACACCACGCCGCGCCTGACCGAGCTGCGCGCCGGCGGTTCGGGCAATGTGACCGTGCGCGACTTGCGCGGCGATCCGCTGGAAGTGCGCCAGGGCGGCTCGGGCGTGACGCGCTTGTATGGCGACGTTGCCGATCTCGAAGCCAGTGTGGCCGGCTCGGGCAAGATCGAAGCGACCGAACTGCGCGCCGGCAGCGCACGCATGGGCGTGAGCGGGTCCGGACGCCTGAGCGTGGGCCAGGTGCGCGGCGATTATGCGCGCGCGTCGGTCAGCGGGTCGGGGCGGGTGGAAGCAAGTGGCGCCGTGCAGCGCTTGAACGTGAGCGTGAGCGGCTCGGGCAGCGTGGACCTGGTGAATCTCACCAGCGAGCAGGGCGAGTTGAGCACCAGCGGCTCGGGCGGAATTTCGGCCACGGTGCGCCAGTCGGTGGTGGCGCAGGCCAGTGGTTCGGGGCCGATCCGCGTGTATGGGCAGCCGGCGCAGCGCACGATCAGCGGGCGTGGTGTGCAGGTGATGTAAGCGGACGGGGTGTCTCGGTTCTGTCCGAGAACGGTACGCGGCGTATCCCGTACGGTGGGGTGTTTGAGGCTGGGGGCCTCAAACACAAAGTGCCCACGCGGTTACGTGCTTCTCTCTTGGACACGTGCCGGGAGGTGTCGCTCGTAACGCGTCCGCGAGCCGCAAATCATCTGTTCGTGGCCGTTGAATGCGGTGCGAGCGACATGTCACCACACGTAGTGCAAAGATGCACACGTAACCGCGTGGGCACAGAGTGCCCACCGTACGGGTCAGGTTCCGATCGGTCGAACGTCGGTATTACAGCAAGTGATCCAGCAACTCTGGCCCGAACACCTCGCGGTGCAAACGCGCCGGTGGCACGCCGGCATCGAGCAGCGCCAGCCATTGCGCCTGCATGAATTTCAGCGGGCCGCACACCCATACCTCAGCCGCATCACGCTCCCACTCGGGCAGGCGCGCCACCTCCATGCGCCCGGCCAGCACGCCGGTTTTGCCATTTGCCTCTTCATAGAACGTCACCACCTGCAGATTCGGCATCACGGCCTGCGCCGCCGCCACGTCGGCCTGCAGCGGATGGTGCCGCGCATCGCGCGCCGCATGGGCGAAGATCACGCGGCGCTGTGGATTGACCAAGGCGATGCGGTTGAGTGCCGACACCATCGGCGTAATGCCGACGCCCGCCGACAGCAGCACGATCGTCGCATCCGATTCGGTATCCGGCGTGAACTCGCCGAACGGATGCGTCACCCGCAGCACGCTGCCCACTTCCACGTTCGCATGGATCCAGTTCGACACTTCGCCGGCCGGCGTGGTGTCGAGCGCATCTTCGCGCTTGACCGAGATGCGCATGCTGTCCTTGCCAGCAGCATCCGACAAACTGTACTGGCGCAGCTGGTGGCGCCCGCCCGGCAGGTCGACGGCGACGCTGACGTACTGGCCTGCCTGGAAGGCGGGCAGGGGCTGGCCGTCGTCGGCGACGAAGCGGATCGACAGCACGTTGTCGCTCTCGCGCTTTACTTCCGTCACGCGCATCGGGCGGGTGGCGCCGGGTTCGATGCCGGCGGTGCTGTACATCTCGGCCTCGGCGGCGATCAGCAGCTTGGCCAGCGAGTTGTAGGCTTCGGCCCAGGCGTCCAATAGCGGCGGCGTGGCGGCTTCGCCCAGCGTGGCGGAAATCGATGCCAGCAGGTGGCGGCCGACGATCGGGTAGTGCTCGGCGCGGATGCCGACCGAGACGTGCTTGTGCACGATGCGCTTCACCACCGGCCCCAGCGCTTCCGGCGTGCCGATGTTCGCCGCGTAGGCGAAGACGGCGGACGCCAGCGATTGCTGCTGCGCGCCGCGTGCCTGGTTACCCATGTTGAACAGGCGCGTCAGTTCCGGGTGCTCGCCCAGCATGTTCTTGTAGAACAGGCTGGTGATGGCGAGGCCGTGCTCGCGCAGGACCGGGACGCTGGCATCGATGTAGGGGCGGGAAGCGGCGGAGATCATGTTGTTTCCTTATTCATGCAAATGAAATGCACATTTAAAATTTAAAAAAACGCCGGCATGGGCTGGCGGGATAAATAGAGGAGCGACTGCGGAGCTGATGTACCGCGTGGACTCGGGAGTCCACCCTACGAAAAACCGATACATTGGTGGGTTCGAGAACCCACCCTACGCTGTTCCTCCGGCGCCACTCCAGAACATCTTGTGCATCCGTACGATCTGCTCGCCGGTGCCGCCTTCGGTGATGTGGGCCAACGTGTAACGGTCCATCTCGGCGTAAAAGGCGCGCATGCCGGCTTTCAGGACGCCGCGCAGCTGGCAGTCCAGGCTGAGGCCGCACTTCGTGCCTTCGCAGTCGACCAGTTCGTCGTCGCCTTCGAGCTCGCGCAGCACCTGCCCGACGGTCAGTACCTGCGGATCGGCGGCCAGGCGCAGGCCGCCGTTGCGGCCACGCATCGCGCGCACCCAGCCGGCGCGGGCCAGGTGGCCGACCACCTTCACCAGGTGGTTCAGCGGAATGTCGAATTGCGTGGCGATCTCCGCCACCGTTACCGGGTGCGGGCGTTCGCCGGCGCGCTCGAGGTAAATCAGCACGCGCAGGCCGATGTCGGAAAAGCGGGTCAGACGCATCGGATGCTGTTCAGAAAGTAACGTACTTATTCTAGCCGATAAATACGCATTGGGAATGCATATTTTGCGAAAACTATTTTCTCAACAACGGTGGAACGGCCCTATAATCGCGAACTTTGGCTGTCCACATGTGCTCAGCCGTTTTCCTTTTCCAGTACGACCAAAGGACTTTTCGTGAATCTGACACTGGGCCAGAAGCTGTTCCGCACCAAATCGGCCGAACGCGCACACGAGGACAGCCATGCCCACGGCGGCGCCGGCCTGAACCGCACGCTGGGCCTGTTCCCGCTGACCATGATCGGCGTCGGCGCCACCGTCGGCACCGGCATTTTCTTCACCATGGTGGAAGCGGTGCCGAAAGCCGGCCCGGCCGTCATCCTGTCGTTCCTGATCGCAGCCCTCACCGCCGGCCTGACCGCGCTGTGCTACGCCGAACTGGCCGGGCGCGTGCCGGCCTCGGGTTCGTCCTACTCGTTCGCCTACGCCACCGTCGGCGAATTCGCCGCCTTCATCGTGGCGGCCTGCCTGTTATTGGAATATGGCCTGGCGGGAAGTGCGGTGGCGATCGGCTGGTCGGATTACCTGAACAATTTCCTGCAAAACGCCTTCGGCTGGGAGATACCGGCTTCGCTGCGTTCGCCGATGTTCGTGTCCGACCACAGTAACCTGACGGTCCATTCCGGGAACTTCAATTTGCCGCCGGTGCTGCTGGTGATCATGTGCTGCATCCTGCTGGTGCGCGGCACCAAGGAATCGGCCACCACGAACGCCGTCATGGTGGTGATCAAGCTGGCGATCCTGGCCTTCTTCGCGGCGATCGCGTTCACCGGTTTCGATGCCAACAACTTCACGCCTTTCTTCAATACGGACGACAGCAAGGGCTTTGCTGGCATGGCCGGCGTGACCGCCGCCGCCGGTACCGTGTTCTTCTCCTTCATCGGCCTGGACACCATCGCCACCGCCGGCGAAGAAGTGAAGGACCCGCGCCGCAACGTGCCGATCGGTATCCTGGCGGCCCTGGTCATCGTCACCCTGTTCTACCTGCTGGTGGCGATGGCCGCGATGGGCGCCCAACCGGCGCACATGTTCGAAGGCCAGCAGGCCGGCCTGTCGGTGATCCTGCAGAACGTGACGGGCAAGGCCTGGCCGGCGCTGGTGCTGTCGGCCGGCGCGGTGATTTCCGTGTTCTCGGTGACCCTGGTGACGATCTACGGCCAGACCCGCATCCTGTACGCCATCAGCCGCGACGGCCTGATTCCGAAGACCTTCCAGAAGGTCAATCCGCGCACCGGTGCGCCGGTGTCGAACACCCTGATCGTCTGCCTGGTGGTGGGCCTGGTGGCCGGCCTGGTCGATGCCACCTTCCTGTGGGACATGGTCAGCATGGGTACGCTGACCGCCTTCATCGTGGTCTCGATCGCGGTGCCGGTGATCCGCGCCAAGCAGGGACCGGGCGCCGAGCACGGTTTCAAGGTGCCGTTCGGCCCGTACGTGATTCCGGGCCTGTCGGTGCTGGCTTGCCTCTACATCATGAAGGACTTGCCGGCCGCGACCTACCGCGTGTTCATTATCTGGATGGTGGCGGCGGT
Source organism: Massilia sp. (assembly GCA_031999925.1). Lineage (GTDB taxonomy): Bacteria > Pseudomonadota > Gammaproteobacteria > Burkholderiales > Burkholderiaceae_D > Telluria. The sequence goes on from DAMABW010000299.1 coordinate 5,920, forward strand.
GGCGACTTACTTCCTGTACAGCGTGCGGCATAGCCGGCTGAACCGGAAGGCTTGATCGGATGAACAAAAAACGCCGCGCTCGACTGAACTGAACCCCAAAAGTTGGACACCAACTTTTGGGGTTTTTTCATGGCGAAG
>DAMABW010000300.1:0-6057 GCA_031999925.1 Massilia sp.
TGGATGCTCCCGTGGCCCGGTTCGGACGGCCGCGCGGCCGCCGCATGGTTATTCTCGAGTTCGGCATTGTCGCTCCTCATGAAGGGTGAATGTAGAGCTTCGACTCTCCGCATGGGCTTGCGTTCCAGGCTTCTGCCGAGCTCGATTTTGTGCTTGGCCGTACAATCGACGGATGACCCAGTCCGCGCCAGGCACATCTGCCGCTTCCGTACCACGCTCGACCCTCGTCGGCGGCCTTGCCATCGCCATTGCCGGCGCCGTCCTGTTTTCCACGAAAGCCGTGGTCGCCAAACTGCTGTATCGCTACCACATCGATGCAGTGACATTGATCGCCTTCAGAATGCTGTTCTCGCTTCCGGTGTTCGCTGGCGTGGCAATCTGGAAGATGCGCACCCAGACGCCGCTCAGTCCGGCGGACCGCTGGCGCATCTTCGGGCTCGGGCTGATCGGTTACTACCTGTCGAGCTACCTCGATTTCCTGGGGCTGCAATACATCTCGGTCGGGCTCGAGCGCCTGATCCTGTTCCTCACGCCGACCTTCGTGCTGGCGATCACCGCCATCTTCCTCAAGCGCCGCATCACGGCGGTGGAGTGGGCGGCGCTGGGCCTGTCCTATTGCGGCATCGTGCTGGTGTTCGTGCACGACCTGGCCGGCGGCGCGGGCAGTACGGTGATCGGCTCGCTGTTCGTGCTGGCCTCGGCCATCAGCTACGCCGTCTACCTGCTCGGTTCCGGCGAGATGGTGAAGCGGGTCGGTTCGCTGCGCCTGGTGGCGTATGCGATGTGCGTCTCCAGCGTGGCCGGCATCGCGCAGTTCTTCCTGCTGCGTCCGGCGTCCCTGCTGGTGCAGCCGCTGCAGGTCTACGGACTCTCGCTCGTGAACGGGGTTTTCTGTACTATCTTCCCGGTATTCATGACGATGATCGCGGTGGGGCGCATCGGCGCGGCCACCGCCTCGCAGGCCGGCATGATCGGCCCGGTATCGACGCTGTTCCTCGGCGCTTTGCTACTGGGAGAACCGGTCACGGCGGTGCAGTTGGCCGGAACCGGCCTGGTCCTGGCAGGCATCTACATGTTGTCCCTGAAAAAATAGAAAGAGACGCCGAAATGAAGCCACGCATCGCGCTCATCGCGCACGACAAGAAGAAAGACGACATGATCACCCTCGCCGCCGAGTACCGGGATTTCCTGGCCGGCTGCACGCTCACCGCCACCGGCACCACCGGCGGACGCCTGATCAACGAGCTCGGCCTGCAGGTCGAGTGCAAGCATTCCGGACCCTTCGGCGGCGACCTGCAGATCGGCGCGCAACTGGTGACGGGCGAGATCGACTGCGTGATCTTCCTGCGCGACCCGATGACGCCCCAGCCGCACGAACCCGACATCAACGCCCTGGTGCGCGCCTGCGACGTGCACAACATCGCCTGCGCAACCAACATGGCGACGGCGCACCTGGTCCTGTCCCGACTCATGAATGCCAACAACGAGGAGAAGAAACCATGATGGCCAAGGCAATCCGACTGGTGCGTACCGGCGGCCCGGAAGTGCTGGAATACGTCGATGTCGAGGTGGGCGAACCGGGACCGGGCGAAGCGCGCGTGCGCCAGCATGCGATCGGGCTGAACTACATCGACGTGTATTTCCGTACCGGCTTGTATCCAATGCCCTTGCCCAGCGGACTGGGGCAGGAAGGCGCAGGCGTGGTCGAGGCGGTGGGCGAGGGCGTGACCCACGTGCAGCCCGGCGACCGCGTGGCTTATGCCGGGCGGCCGAACGGCGCGTACAGCGAACTGCGCACCATGCCGGCCGATATCCTGGTGAAACTGCCGGACGCCATCGACTTCGAGACCGCCGCCGCCATGATGCTGCAGGGGCTGACGGTGCAATACCTGTTCAACAGCACGTACAAGCTGCAGGCCGGCCAGACCATCCTGTTCCATGCGGCGGCCGGCGGCGTTGGGCTGATCGCCTGCCAGTGGGCGCGGGCGCTGGGCGTGAACCTGATCGGCACGGTCGGGTCGGAGGAAAAGGGCGAACTGGCGTTGGCGCATGGGGCCGCGCATGTGATCAACTACAACGAGGAAGACATCGTGGCGCGCGTGCTGGAGATCACCGGCGGCAAGAAGGTGCCGGTGGTGTATGACTCGGTGGGCAAGGACACCTTCATCCGCTCGCTCGACTGCCTGCAGCCGCGCGGCTTGATGGTCAGCTTCGGCAACTCGTCCGGGGCGGTGCCGGCGTTCACGATGAACGAACTGGCCTCGCGCGGCTCCCTCTACCTGACGCGGCCGTCGCTGGGTTCGTATGCGGCCACGCGCGAGGAACTGGAAGCGATGGCGGCCGACCTGTTTGAGATGGTTGCGAGCGGCAAGGTCAAGATCGACATCCACCAGCGCTTCGAGCTGGCCGATGCGGCGCAAGCCCATATCGCACTCGAAGCACGCCGCACGACCGGTTCGACGATCTTGCTGCCATGAGGGAGTTCAGCGACGACCGCGAGCCGAACGAGCCGGATACCGGCGGCGCGCCGAAGTTCGGGCGTTTATTGATCGTGCTGGTGCTGGCGGTGCTGTTGATTATCGCGATCACCTTCGGCTCCGAGGCCTATTTCTCATAGGCGGATTCGACCGTACGGTGGGCACTCCGTGCCCACGCGGTTACGTACGTTTGCTGTTGGCTACGGGCGATGATGATTCGCTCGCACCGTGTCCGCGAGCCGAGATCGATCGTGGTCGCATGACGCCGCGCGAGCGACATTTCACGGCACGAGTCCGATGATGAGCGCGTAACCGCGTGGGCACTTCGGTTCCGAGGCCCCCGGCCTCGAAACCCCCACCGTACGGTTGCATGTAGTGGCCACAATAAAAAAGCCGGGGATCACCCCCGGCTCTTCGTTTCGGCTACCGGTTTTACCGGCCCCGCATCTCACCCATTCTTGCGCTGCAACTCCACCCGCCGCACGCCGCCGTTCGGCCCCGGGAAGCCCGCAAACGCGCTCTGCACCAGCGCCGGCATCACTTCCGGCGTCGACAGCTCGCGGCTCATGTTGTGCACGGTGACATCGAACAAGCGCTTGTCGCCCGCATCCTTGATCGACACCTGCAGCTCGCGGCGGTACTGGTGCTGGATCGACACCTCGTACGCCGGGAAGGGGCTCCAGAACGGGTCGTAGAACGGGTGATACCAGCCCGCCCAACGCCCGCGCGGACCGAAGCGCGGACCCATGCGGTAATACGGATAGCCATACATCGGCATCGCCGGCTCGATCACGCGCACCGGCACGTCGGTGGTGGTAAAGCGCATGCCGACTTTCAGGGCAGCAGGGCCGGCCTGCGCTTCGCGGAAGCCCAGTTGCGCCAGTTGCCCGCGCACCAGGTTCTGGTAGCTCTGGTATTCCAGGGTGTTGTCCATCGCCGGCGGCGCTTCGAAGACATAGCTCTTGTCCTCGACCTGCGCCGGCCATTGGTGGAAGGTGGTGACATCGCTGCGGATGGTCGTCGCGCATCCGCCCAGCAGCAAGGCCATCGCGGCCGCGGCTGCCATCATGATCAGGCGTTTCATTCGTTTCTCTCCAATATGTAGACGGTCTGTGCCGATCCTTAGCTTCCGCCTATCGCGTCATTTTCGCAGATTAATTTACACATGGTTACCCACTGCACATGGCGACACATGCCGGTACATGGAATTCAGGCGCGCCCCGCCAAACCTTGTTGGTAGAATAAGCCTTTCTTCGACTGTATTTTTCGGAACCATCCCATGCGCACTGATACGCCCCAGACGATCTACCGGAAAGACTACACCCCGCCCAGCTACCTCGTGGACACCGTCGAACTCGGCTTCGACCTCGACCCCGCCCGCACCATCGTCGCCAACCGGATGACGATGCGCCGCAATCCCGACAGCGCCCAGCGCGAAATCGAGCTCTACGGCGAGAACCTGGAGTTGGTGGCGCTGCGCATGAATGGCAAGCAACTGGGCGAGAAGGATTACCGCATCGAAGGCAATCTGCTGACGATTCCCGGCACGCCGGAAGAAGTCACGCTCGAGATCGAAACCATCTGCGTGCCGGAACAGAACACCACGCTGAACGGCCTGTACACCTCGAACGGCAGCTTCTACACCCAGTGCGAGGCCGAGGGCTTCCGCGCCATCACCTACTTCCCGGACCGTCCGGACGTGATGGCCAAGTACACGGTCATGCTGCGCGCCGCCAAGGACAAGTACCCGGTGCTGCTGTCCAACGGTAACCTGGTCGAAGAAGGCGAGCTGGGCGACGGCCGCCACTACGCCAAGTGGGAAGACCCGTTCAAGAAGCCTTCCTACCTGTTCGCCCTGGTCGCCGCACGCCTGGTCTGCCAGGAAGAGACGTTCAGGCTGGCCGACGGCCGCGACGCCCTGCTGCAGGTATGGGTCGAAGAGGGCAACCTCGACAAGACCGACTACGCCATGCAGTCCCTGAAGAACAGCATCCGCTGGGACGAGGAGCGCTGGGGCCTGGAGCTCGACCTCGACCGCTTCATGATCGTCGCCGTCAGCGACTTCAACATGGGCGCGATGGAAAACAAGGGCCTGAACATCTTCAACACCAAGTTCGTGCTGGCCAATCCGCGCGTCGCCACCGACATCGATTTCCAGGGCATCGAAGCCGTGGTCGGCCACGAATACTTCCACAACTGGACCGGCAACCGCGTGACCTGCCGCGATTGGTTCCAGTTGTCGCTGAAGGAAGGCTTGACCGTCTTCCGCGACCAGGAATTTTCGGCCGACATGGTCGGCACCGACACCGGCCGCGCCGTCGGCCGCATCGACCAGGTGCGCACCTTGCGCCAGGCCCAGTTCCCGGAAGACGCCGGCCCGATGGCCCATCCGGTGCGCCCCGACTCCTTTGTCGAGATCAACAATTTCTACACCGTGACGGTGTACGAAAAAGGCGCCGAAGTCGTGCGCATGTACCAGACCCTGCTGGGCCGCGAAGGCTTCCGCAAGGGCATGGACTTGTACTTCGAACGCCACGACGAACAAGCCGTGACCTGCGACGATTTCCGCCGCGCCATGGCGGACGCGAACGGCCGCGATCTGTCGCTGTTCGAACGCTGGTACAGCCAGGCCGGCACGCCTGTCGTGCGCGCCGAAACCCGCTATGACGAACTCGCCAAGACCTATACGCTGACCTTCTTCCAGTCCTGCCCGGCAACGCCCGGCCAGTCGAGCAAGTTCCCCTTCCACATTCCCGTGGCCGTGGGCCTGCTGGGTGCGGATGGCAAGGACATGCCGCTCACCATCGATGGCGAGGAGCGCGGCACCACGACCGTATTGGAACTGACCGAATCCGAGCAAAGCTTCGTGTTCGAGAACGTGCAGGAACAGCCGACCCCGTCGATCCTGCGCGACTTCTCGGCGCCGATCGTCCTCGACTACAACTACGGCGATGCCGACCTGCTGCATCTGTTCAACAACGACAGCGACCCGGTCAACCGCTGGGAAGCCGGCCAGCGCCTCGCCATGGGGCGCCTGCTGAAACTGACCGGCGAAGCCGGCGTCGGCGCGCCCCTGCTGCTGGACGACACTTTCCTGCTGGCGATGGGCAAGATGCTGAGCGACGACACGCTCGATCCCGCCTTCCGCGAACAATGCCTGCTGCTGCCGTCGGAAACGATGGTGGCCGAGCAGATCGCCGTGGTCGACCCGCTGGCGATCCACCTGGCGCGCCAGTTCGTGCGCGCCAACATCGGCACGCGCTTGCGCGAGGAACTGCTGGCCCAGTACCACGCGAACGCCACCCTGGGCGAATACAGCCCGGACGCGCTGTCGATCGGCAAGCGCGCCCTGAAGAACCTGTGCCTGTCCTACCTGACGGCGGCCCAGGACGAGGAGGGCCTGCGCCTGGCCCAGGAGCAGTTCGACAACGCCGGCAACATGACCGACCGCGTCGCCGCCCTGAGCGCGCTGCTGCACGCCCGTGTGCCGACGGTCGATGTCGCCCTGCAGCGTTTCTACGACGAGTTCGAGGGCGAAGCCCTGGTCATCGACAAGTGGTTCGCGATGCAGGCATCAAGC
>DAMABW010000301.1:0-6053 GCA_031999925.1 Massilia sp.
CGTCGGTCGTGCAGCAGGAATTGGTGAACGCCGGTTTCCTCGGCCGTAAATCAGGCCGCGGCTTCTACCGCTACGGCGACGACGCGGCCAAGCCAATGGCGAAGATCGAAGCGCCCCAGCCGCGCCCGAGCACGGTCGGCATCAGCGTGCGCCGCGAAATCACCAACAGCATCCTCAGCCCGATGGAAGCGCGCCTGAATGAGGCCGGCTTCACGGTCGGCCACCGCGAACCGCTGCACGGCGCCGAGAAGCACGAAGCGCCGGCTTTCCACTGCAACGGCGCTGCCATCTTCCTCAGCGACGGCCGCAGCGCCACCGAGCGCGCCGCCGCCAACAACCACGCCAACACGGTGGTCTACGACCTGTTGCTGGACCACGCCACCGCGAAACGCATCGCCCTGGCGCGCGCCGACCAGTGCAGCGATGAAGCGTATTACTCGACGGTCGGCATGTTCCAGGCCGCCGGCTTCGAGGTCTGCCGGCTCGACGACGTGCCCGGCATGGCCGTGATGCGCACCGTCGCCATGCTCGCCAACGAAGCGGCCGATGCCGTCAACGGGGGCGTGTGCAGCGCCAGCGCCGTCGACATCGCCATGCAGAAGGGCGTGAACTATCCGCGCGGCCCGCTGGCCTGGGCCGATGCCGTCGGCATCGCCCACATCGTGACCGTGCTGGCGAACCTCGCCGCTACTTATGGCGAAGACCGCTACCGCGTCTCGCCGCTCTTGCGCCGCAAGCTTGCGGCCAACCCGAACGGAGCCCGTTTCCATGCTTGATGATGTCACCCAGGATGCACAAGCCCTGGCCGAACTGGCCGGCAAGACCATGTACGAGCGCGACCCGGCCAGCAAGGGCCTGGGCATGACGCTCGACGAAATCCGCCCCGGCTATGCGCGCATGAGCATGCGCGTGCGCCCCGACATGCTCAACGGCCACGCCAGCTGCCACGGCGGCTTCATCTTCACGCTGGCCGACAGCGCCTTTGCCTTTGCCTGCAATTCGCACAACTTCAACACCGTCGGCGCCGGCTGCACCATCGACTACCTGGCGCCGGGGCGCGAAGGCGACGTGCTCACCGCCGAAGCGCAAGAGCAGGCCCTGGCTGGCAAGACCGGCGTCTACGACGTCACCGTGACGAATACCGAAGGGAAGACGATCGCGCTCTTTCGCGGCAAGTCGCACCGCGTGAGCGGCACGGTGGTCAACGCCGACTGATACAGAACCACGAGAACGGAAGGAGACAACATCATGGTCCAACGCATCCCTGAACCCGGCGACCTGGAGCCGATCGAACGCGCCAGCCGCGACGAACTGCAGGCCTTGCAACTCGAACGCCTGAAATGGTCGCTGCAGCACGCCTACGAGAACGTGCCGCACTATCGCAAGGCTTTCGACGAAGCCGGCGTGCACCCGGGCGATTTGAAGTCGCTCGCCGACCTGGCCAAGTTCCCCTTCACCGACAAGAAGACCCTGCGCGACAACTACCCCTTCGGCATGTTCGCCGTGCCGCGCGACCAGGTGGTGCGCGTGCACGCCTCGTCGGGCACCACCGGCCGTCCGACCGTGGTCGGCTACACCCAGAAGGACATCGACACCTGGGCCGACGTGGTCGCACGCTCGATCCGCGCCGCCGGCGGGCGCCGTGGCGACATGGTCCACGTGGCCTATGGCTACGGCCTGTTCACCGGCGGCCTGGGTGCCCACTACGGGGCCGAGCGCCTGGGCTGCACCGTGGTCCCGATGTCGGGCGGGCAGACCGAAAAGCAGGTGCAGCTGATCTGCGACTTCCAACCGTCGATCATCATGGTCACGCCGAGCTACATGCTGAACATCGTCGAGGAATTCAAGCGCCAGGGCCTGGACCCGGCCAAGTCCTCGCTGAAGGTTGGCATCTTCGGGGCCGAACCCTGGACCAACGCGATGCGCGCCACGATCGAAGAAGCCGCCGGCATCGACGCGGTCGACATCTACGGCCTGTCGGAAGTGATGGGTCCGGGCGTGGCCAGCGAATGCATCGAGAGCAAGGACGGCCCGGTGATCTGGGAAGACCATTTCTACCCCGAGATCATCGACCCCGACACCGGCGAAGTGCTGCCCGACGGCGAAGAGGGCGAACTGGTCTTCACCTCGCTGAGCAAGGAAGCGCTGCCCATCATCCGCTACCGCACGCGCGACCTCACCCGTTTGCTGGCGCCGACATCGCGTTCGATGCGCCGCATGGGCCGCATCACCGGCCGCTCGGACGACATGCTGATCATCCGCGGCGTGAACGTGTTCCCGAGCCAGATCGAGGAACTCGTGCTGAAGATGCCGGCGCTGGCGCCGCAATACCAATTGGTGGTGGCGCGCGACGGCCACCTGGATACGCTGGAAGTCTTCGGCGAGCTGCGCGAAGGCCACCACTCGGCCGACAGCGTCGAGGCGCTGTGCAAGGAACTGCAGCACTGCATCAAGACTTATGTGGGCGTCAGCACCAAGGTGACCCTGACGCCGCCGATGGGCATCGAACGCACGCTGACCGGCAAGGCCCGCCGCGTGGTCGACAAGCGCCCGAAGAATACCTAAAAATACAGGAGACCTGACATGATCGACGCTTACATCTGCGACGCAGTGCGCACCCCCTTCGGCCGCTACGGCGGCTCGCTCGCCTCGGTGCGCGCCGACGACTTGGCCGCGCTGCCGATTGCCGCCCTCATCGAACGCAACAAGAACGTCGACTGGACGATGGTGGACGATTTGTACTGGGGCTGCGCCAACCAGGCCGGCGAAGACAACCGCAACGTCGGCCACATGGCGGGCCTGCTGGCCGGCCTGCCGGTCGAGGTGCCGGGCAACACCATCAACCGCCTGTGCGGCTCGAGCCTGGACGCCATCGGCATCGGCGCCCGCGCCATCATCTCGGGCCAGGCGAACCTGATCATCGCCGGCGGCTCGGAGAGCATGACGCGTGCGCCTTTCGTGATGGGCAAGGCCGATAGCGCTTTTTCACGCGCGGCCAAGATCGAAGACACCACCATCGGCTGGCGCTTCGTGAATCCGCTGATGAAAGCGAAGTACGGCATCGACTCGATGCCGGAAACCGCCGAGAACGTGGCGAAAGAATTCAACATCAACCGCGCAGACCAGGACGCATTCGCCATCCGCAGCCAGCAGCGCTGGGCGCGCGCGAATGCGGCCGGCGTGTTCAAGGACGAAATCGTCCACGTGACCCTGCATTCGAAGAAGGGCGAGTCGCGCGTGTTCGACACCGACGAGCATCCGCGTCCGGACACGACTATCGAAGCGCTGGCCAAGCTGAAGGGCGTCGTGACGCCGGACGGCACCGTCACCGCCGGTAACGCTTCGGGCGTGAACGACGGCGCTTGCGCCGTGCTGATCGCGTCGAGCAGCGCCGCCGAACGCTTCGGCCTGACGCCGCGCGCGCGCATCATCGGCATGGCCACCGCCGGCCTGGCGCCGCGCATCATGGGCTTCGGCCCGTCGCCGGCAACCAAGAAAGTGCTGGCCCAGACCGGCCTCACCATCGAGCAAATGGACGTGATCGAGCTGAACGAAGCATTCGCCTCCCAGGGCCTGGCCGTGCTGCGCGACCTGGGCGTGGCCGACGACGCCGAGCATGTGAACCCGAACGGCGGCGCGATTGCGCTGGGCCACCCGCTGGGCGCATCGGGCGCACGCTTGGTCACCGCCGCCGTCTACCAACTGCAGCGTACCGGCGGCCGCTACGCCTTGTGCACGATGTGCATCGGCGTCGGCCAGGGCATCGCCCTCATCATCGAGCGAGTGTGAAGAACATGGTCAAGGTCTACGAAATCGACGGCGTTCGCCCCGTGGTCCACCCCACGGCCTACGTGCACCCGACGGCAGTGCTGATCGGCGACGTGATCGTCGGCCCTCGCTGCTACATCGGCCCGCTGGCCTCGCTGCGCGGCGACTTCGGCCGCCTGATCCTGGAAGAGGGCGCCAACGTGCAGGACAGCTGCGTGATGCACGGCTTCGAGGACGGCGAAACCGTCATCGAAGTCGACGGCCACATCGGCCACGGCGCCGTGCTGCACGGCTGCCGCGTGGGCCGCAACGCCATGGTCGGCATGAACGCCGTCGTGATGGATGGCGCAGTAGTGGGTGAGGAATCCATCGTCGCCGCCATGAGCTTCGTGAAAGCGAAAATGGTGATCCCGCCGCGCAGCATGGTGATGGGCACCCCGGCCCGCGTGATGCGCGAACTGAAGCCTGAAGAAATTGAATGGAAAAGCTTCGGCACCCGCCAGTACCACCAGCTGACCGACCGCTCGCGCAACACCATGCGCGAAGTCGAGGCCTACACCGAAATCGAACCCAACCGCCCCGTCTTCGACTTCTCGAACACTGGCGGCCACGCCCCAAAAGAATAACTGCGGATGCCAACGTAGGGTGGAGACTTGTCCCCACCTGAAGCCTGCACATCGGAGACATGAACATGCACACCCCAACCACCCTGCAAAGCTGGATCGCCGGCCGCTGGATCGGCAACGAAGCCGCCACCCCCCTGCACAGCGCCCTCGACGGCCAACTGGTCTACCACACCCACGCCGAAAAACTCGACTTCGACGAGGCGGTGACCTACGCGCGCAAGCAAGGCGTCCCGGCCCTGATGAAGCTCGACTTCCAGACCCGCGCCCAGCGCCTGAAAGCCATCGCCCTCTACCTGATGGAGCGCAAGGAAGAACTCTACGAAATCTCCCACCTGACCGGCGCCACCCGCCCCGACAGCTGGGTCGACGTCGAAGGCGGCATCGGCACCCTGTTCGCCTACGCCAGCATGGGCTCGCGCGAACTGCCATCGTCGAACGTCCTGCACGAAGGCCCGGCCCTGAACCTGGGCAAGCGCGGCGGCTTTGCCGGCACCCACATCCTGGTCCCGAAGGGCGGCCTGGCCGTGCACATCAACGCCTTCAACTTCCCGATCTGGGGCCTGCTCGAAAAATTCGCGCCGAGCTTCCTGGCCGCCATGCCCTGCATCGGCAAGCCCGCCACCGCCACCAGCTACCTGACCCACGCGGTGGTCAAGATGATCCACGAATCCGGCCTGCTGCCGGAAGGCGCGCTGCAGCTGGTGATTGGCTCGACCGGCGACCTGCTCGACCGCCTGACGGGTTTTGATGCCGTCACCTTCACCGGCTCGGCCGACACTGCCGCCAAGCTGAAGGCGAACCATAACCTGATCCGCGAATCGGTCCCGTTCACGGCCGAAGCCGACTCGCTGAACGCCGCCATCCTGGCGCCGGACGTGACCCCGGACGATCCCGAGTTCGACCTCTTCGTGAAGGAAGTCGCACGCGAGATGACCGGCAAGGCCGGCCAGAAGTGCACGGCAATCCGCCGCATCATCGTGCCCGAGCAGCACGTGGATGCGCTGGGCGAGCGCCTGCGCGCGCGCCTGGAAAAGACCGTGGTCGGCAATCCGAAGATGGAAGGCGTGCGCATGGGGGCGCTGGCCTCGATGGACCAGCACCGCGACGTCAGCGAACGGGTGGAGATGCTCGCGCGCGGCAACGAAGTCATCTTCGGCGCCCACCACGGCTTCAACCCGGTCGGCGAGAACGCGGCCAGCGGCGCTTTCTTCGCGCCGACCCTGCTCCTGTGCCGCAACGCGTCCATCAACACGGCCGTGCACGACATCGAAGCCTTCGGCCCGGTCAGCACCATGATGACCTACCGCGACATCGACGAAGCCCTGCACCTGGCCGCGCTGGGCCGCGGCAGCCTGGTGACCACGCTGGCGACCAAGGACCCGGCCATTGCCGCGCATGCGGTGCCGATTGCCGCCGCCTCGCACGGCCGCGTGCACATCCTCGACCGCGAGTCGGCGGTGGATTCCACCGGCCACGGCTCGCCGCTGCCGCAGCTGAAGCACGGCGGCCCGGGCCGCGCCGGCGGCGGTGAAGAGCTGGGCGGCATCCGCGCGGTAAAACACTTCCTGCAGCGCGCGGCGGTGCAGGGCTCGCCGACCATGCTGAGCGCCGTCACCGGCGAGTATGTGCGCGGCGGCGCGGTGAAGGAAGTGTTTTACC
>DAMABW010000302.1:0-6047 GCA_031999925.1 Massilia sp.
GTGCCGCCTCAGGATGCCATCGGCAAGGTCGCCACGCGCTACCTGTGGCAGGAACTGAACGATGGCACCCGTTCCCTCAAGCAGGTGCCGCTGACCGGTGTCGAAGAAGGCTGCCGCGGCTTCACCGGCCTCGACCACATCGTGCTGAGCGGCGCACTGGCAGCGCGCCAGGCGCCGGATATCGGTTCGCGCAAGACGGCCGTCGTTCAGGCGCCGGGCCAGCGCATCGATACCAGCGACCATTGCCCGCGCAGCGTGACCCTGAATTTCTGATAAACGCCGGGACCCCCGTCCCGACTTTTGATAAAAATCGCCGGCTTCCACGCCGGCAATTTTTTTCGTTCCCGTTACAGCGGCAGAGTCGTCTCGTACTTCACCTCGCGCAGCGCCACGCTGGTATTCACCTGCGCCACCCCGTTCAGCTTGACCAGCACGTTGTGCAGGAAGTCGTGGTAGGCGTCCATGTCGGCCACCACCACCTTCACCATGTAGTCCGAGCTGCCGGTGGTCTCGTAGCATTCCACCACTTCCGGCCGCAGCCGCATCGCTTCCTCGAACTGCTCGACCACGCCCTCGGCATGGCGCGCCAGCGACACGTGCAGCAGGCACACCACCGCCAGTCCCAGCTTGCGCCGGTCGAGCAGAGCGGTATAGCGGAGGATATAGCCGTTCTCCTCGAGTTCCTTCTGGCGCCGCCAGCAGGGGCTGGCCGACATGCCGATCTTTTCCGCCAGCTCGTTCGACGACACCCGGCCATTCTTTTGAAGTTCCGCAAGGATCTTGATCGACGCATGGTCGAGCGGTGTGTTTTTCATTTTTTGTCCCTGTCTTAGAAAGATTCTTGCCAGTCTACGCGTTGGGAGGGAAGAAATAGAAAAAATCTTTCTCCCCGTGCAGCATATCCTGTCTGCTTACAAAAGCATAACGAGACAATGAATTCCATGACCACCCCGCCAGCCCTGCTGGCCGATCCCGACTACGCCCTCGACGACAACCTGCGCCGCGAAAGCGGCCGCGTCTTCCTCACCGGCACCCAGGCCCTGGTGCGCCTGCTGTGCATGCAAAAAGTGGTCGACGAAGGCCAGGGCCTGAACACGGCCGGTTTCGTCAGCGGCTACCGCGGCTCGCCGCTGGGCGCCGTCGACCAGGAACTCTGGCGCGCGAAAGATCTGCTGCAAGCACGCAGCATCGACTTCCTGCCGGCCATCAACGAAGAACTCGGCGCCACCGCCGTGATGGGTTCGCAGCAGGTCGAAGCCGACCCGACGCGCAAAGTCGACGGCGTATTCGGCATGTGGTACGGCAAGGGCCCGGGCGTGGACCGCGCCGGCGATGCCTTGAAACACGGCCATGTCTACGGTTCCTCGCCGCACGGCGGGGTGCTGGTCATCCTCGGCGACGACCACGGCTGCGTGTCGTCGTCGATGCCGCACCAGAGCGAGCAGGCGCTGATCGCCTGGAGCATGCCGGTCATCAATCCGGCCAACATCCAGGAATACCTGGAATTCGGCCTGTACGGCTGGGCCCTGTCGCGCTTCTCGGGCGCCTGGTGCGGCTTCAAGGCGATTTCGGAAACGGTGGAAGGCGGCGCCGTGGTCGAGTTGCCGCCCATGCCATCGTTCAGCACGCCGCAGGATTATGTGGCACCGCCAGACGGCCTGCACAACCGCTGGCCCGACTTGCCCGGCCTGGCGCTGGAAGTGCGCGCAGACGCCAAGCTCGACGCGGTGCAGGCCTTTGCCCGCGCCAACTCGATCGACCGCCTGACGGTGGCCGCGCCGCAAGCGCGCATCGGCATCATCAGCGCCGGCAAGGCTTATCTCGACCTGGTCGAAGCGCTCGAACGCCTGGGCTTGCCGCTGGCTCGCCTGGAAGAACTCGGCGTACGCGTGTACAAACCCGGCCTGACCTTCCCGCTGGAGCGTACCCGCCTGGCCGCCTTTGCCGCCGGCCTCGAGGAAATCCTGATCGTGGAAGAGAAGGGTCCGGGCATCGAGCAACAGGTGAAAAACCTGTTCTATAACCTGCCCACGGAAAGCCGTCCCGACGTGGTCGGCAAGGCCGACCGCGACGGTGCGCCGCTGCTGTCGGCGCTGGGCGAGCTGCGCCCTTCGCGCATCGCACCGGCCCTGGTGCACTGGCTGGCGCCGCGCTTCCCCGAACTCGACCTGGGCCGCATGCTGCCGGACTTCTGTGCCGCCGCACTGCCCTCGAACAGCGCCGACGGCGTCAAGCGCACGCCGTACTTCTGCTCGGGCTGCCCGCACAACACCTCGACCCGCGTGCCGGAAGGCAGCCGGGCCTATGCCGGCATCGGCTGCCACTTCATGGCCACCTGGATGAAGCGCGACACGAATTACCTGTCGCAGATGGGCGGCGAGGGCGTCAGCTGGGTCGCCTCCTCGCGCTTCGTGGACGAGCCGCACGTGTTCCAGAACCTGGGCGACGGCACCTTCTACCATTCGGGCTCGCTGGCGATCCGCCAGGCCGTGGCCGCGCGCACCAACATCACCTACAAGATCCTGTACAACGACGCGGTCGCGATGACCGGCGGCCAGCCGGTGGACGGTACCCTGTCGGTGCCGCAGATCGTGCAGCAGGTGGTGAGCGAAGGCGCCCGGAAAACCGTGGTCGTCACCGACCAGCCCGAGAACTATGCGCAGGTGAAGCTGCCCGACGGCGTGACCGTGCACCACCGCGGCGAGCTCGATGTCATCCAGCGCGACTTGCGCACCATCCCCGGCGTAACGGTGCTGGTGTACGACCAGACCTGCGCCGCCGAGAAGCGCCGCCGCCGCAAGAAGAACAAGCCGGGCAAGACCGTCTTCCCCGATCCGGCGCGCCGCATGGTGATCAACCCGGCCGTGTGCGAAGGCTGCGGCGACTGCGGCGTGCAATCGAACTGCCTGTCGATCCTGCCGTTGGAGACCGAATTCGGCCGCAAGCGCCAGATCGAGCAATCGTCCTGCAACAAGGACTACTCCTGCGTGGAGGGCTTCTGCCCGAGCTTCGTCTCGGTGCTGGGCGGGTCGCTGCGCAAGCCGGAAGTCAGCACGCTGTCGCTGGCCGATTTGCAGCAGGCCCTGGCCGCCTACCCGGAACCGGCGCCGCCCGCGCTGGACAAACCTTTTGAAACCCTGGTCGCGGGCGTGGGCGGCACCGGCATCGTCACCGTCGGCGCTCTGATCACCATGGCCGCCCACCTGGAAGGCAAGGGTGCTTCGACCCTGGACTTCATGGGCTTCGCGCAAAAGGGCGGCGCGGTGCTGTCGCACGTGCGCGTGGCGTCGTCGCCAGCGCGCCTGAACCAGGTGCGTATCGATTTGCGCCAGGCCGACGCCGTCTTTGCCTGCGACCTGGTGGTGGCCGCCATGCCCGACAGCCTGGCCGTGATGCGCGCCGGGCACACCAAGGTGGTGGCCAACGACCGCGAAATCCCCACCGCCGACTTCACGCGCGAGCGCGATGCCTCGATCAACAAGGAAGGCCTGCTGGAGAAGCTGGGTCTGGCCGCCGGCATGGACAACCTGGTGCGCCTCGACGCGCACGAGACGGCGGCGCGCTTCCTGGGCGACCCGATCGGCGGCAACATCCTCCTGATGGGTTACGCCTGGCAAATGGGCCTGGTGCCGGTCGGCCTGCCGGCGCTGCTGCGCGCGATCGAACTGAATGGCGTGGCGATCGACATGAACAAGCGCGCCTTCATGCTGGGCCGCCTGGCCGCGGCCGATGCGGGGGCGCTCGAACGCCTCGACCGCAGCGAGCGCAAGGTGATCCAGTTCAGCGCGCCCAAGCCCCTGGCCGAGACGGTCGCCGTGCGCACCGCTTACCTGGCGGATTACCAGGATGCGGCCTATGCCAAGCGCTATGCGGACGCCATCGCCGCTGTCGAGCAGCGTGAAGCGCAAATCGACCCGACCGGCTCGCGCAAGCTGAGCAAGCTGGTGGCGCGCAACCTGTTCAAGGTCATGGCCTACAAGGACGAGTACGAGGTAGCGCGCCTGCACGCCGACCCGGCTTTCCGCGCCCAGATCGCCGCCCAGTTCGATGGCGACTACAAGCTGGCCTTCCACCTGGCGCCGCCGCTGCTGGCGCGCCGCAAGCAGGGCTCCGATGTGCCGGCCAAGATGACGCTGGGCAGCTGGATGATGCCGGTCTTCGGCACGCTGGCAAAGTTCAAGTCCCTGCGCGGCGGCCCGCTCGACGTCTTCGGTTACACCGCGGAGCGCAAGCGCGAACGGGCGCTGCGCGAACGCTACCTCGGCTTCGTCGAGATGCTGGCAACGAGCCTGAGCGCCGCCAACCGCGACACCGCGCTGAAGCTGGCGCAGTTGCCGGATCAAGTGCGCGGCTATGGCCACATCAAGCTGGCGGCCATGGACGGCTTCGATGCGGAATGACCGAAGCTGATGGCGCAGTACCGTGGCGAACAGGTGATCGAGCTGAAGCGGCGCGCCTGAACGGACGGGTTGCGATGTCCGGCGCGTGATGCGGCCTAGCCTGGCACGATGTGTTGGGTGACAGCCGCCCGGCGGCGACGGTCTCAGGGTTGCGTATCCCGTCGCAGGTCCGACATTCAGTCGACGATCTCGACCTCGGCGTCGAACCAGACTGTCGACTTGGTATGCAATACCAGCGCGGGATTCGGTTTCAAACCGAAAGTCATCGATTTCGGGGCGCCACTCACCCGAATTTCAGCGCGAGAATCCGCCAGTGGCTGCGGACCGCACAGGTCGGCAGCACAGCCCGGAACAGCATCCGGAGGGGTCACGCTGACGCCTGCAGCCGCGTACGCCACTCCGCTGTTCGAGATCGCCTTGGTTCCCCACACGGAAACTTCCAGACGCTCGCCCTTCCTGAGCATGGTGCAACCCGGAACCTCCCGAGCATTAAAGGAACGAGGAGCGCCATTGTCCGCATAAACGGGGATTTTTCCGCTGACCTTGCAGAGCTCACTCCACTTGGTGACCTTGCCATTCTTTGCTTCAAACAAGTGCACCGTCACAGTCATGCTGGCTTCGCGTAGCCGGGGTGCCAGGGGCGGAGGCGGTGGCGTGGCGTGTGCCGCCGAAACGCCCGCCATGAGCGCAATGGCCATCAATCGCTTGCGGAAAAACCTGCTTCGCAGCGCAGCCATCGGTTGATCGTGCATGCTGACGCCTTGCGTGGCTGTGGTCATGGGAATGCGAGCGTAAGTCGGAATATCCCAGTGTAGAGCATGGTTGCTACCAAGACCATGAAAAGCAATCCAGTACCGCTTACTGATCCGACGCTGCCACGACCCGCTTCGCGACCGCGTCGCGGGACGGTCCCGACCCCGTGTACAAGGTGCCGGCGCCCAAGCGGTCAGCAAGCTTGCTCGCCAGCGCACCCGGCGCCGCGGTCTTCGGTTCCCCGTCTTCGATGTAGGTCACTCCCAGCCCGACCTGGTCGAGGCAGGTGACTGCCAGATTCATCGTCGCGGCGATCCCGGGACAGGTCGCCGCATCGGCGAAGTCGGTACGGATGGTGCGTTCCAGCAGATCCAGGTCGAGATGGGCGAAGCGCAGCGTGCCCTGGAACTCGTTCGGTACGTTGGTCGGGTCCTCGATGCCAGGGTAGGGCTTGGCCGGCAGTTCTCCAGCCAGCGGCCCGGCGCCATGGCGCGTGAGGTAGGCGCGTGTGACATACGTGATATCGAGTGTCCCGATTCCGGCTTCCGTGGCCACGTCGAGCGCATTGCAAATGCCCGTATGCGAGCGCGTCACATACGGAAAGGCGCCGCGTTCCTGGTCCAGCAGCAAGCCTTGCGCACCCTCGAACACGACCTGCGCGCTGTCCCGCAGCACGCCCGGGCGCGCGGAGTGCGTCGCGCGGCGAAAGCCCATGGCCGCGTGCACGAAGCCTTGCAATGCCTCGTCGCTGGCCAGCCATGCGGCGGACTGGGCATCCAGCGCGGGGATGCCCAGCGCGGCCAGGCGCCGTGGCACGTAGTCGTCGCGGATCGCCGCCAGCCGGTGCAGCAGATACGCCGAGCCCTGGCCCAGGTCGCCCACGCTCAGCGCAAA
>DAMABW010000303.1:0-6018 GCA_031999925.1 Massilia sp.
AATCGCATTCGTGCGGCGCAGGGCCTGCGGCACCAGGCCGGCCGACAATCGGATGCGCTGGCTGTTCAGCACCGGGACGACTTCACCGTAGCCGAAGGGAGGGGTAATCGAAAGGCGGTCGCTTGCTTGCGTCATAGGTGTGATCCCTGAAAAGATTCCGGCCCCATCAGGGGCCGGAAAGATCCTCATGTCGAGGAGGAAGCGCTAGATCTTACAGCGCGGTGACATCGCCATTGTTACGGCGCTTGGTCTCCAGATCTTGCGCGTCGGCCTGGCTGCCACTGGCAGCGTCGTTGCTGCCCATGTTAACACCGTTACCGTCCATGAACAGCTTACCGCTGATCTGTGTGCCGCGCGGCACGGGTTGGCCGGCCTCGGCAGCGCCCGACGAGCGGGACGTTGCCGCGGTGTCCTGCACCACCTTGTTCATGTTCTGCAAGGTGTTGTCGGTACGGTCCAGGTAACGGTCGACGTTGCTTGGCGGTACCACCAGGGTGGCAACACGGCCGGTCGGCACGCTCCACGCGCTCATCTTCGGATCGTGGTAGGTGGTGATGCCCGTGGTGTCGAACACCATCTTCACGTCGCCCAGGTTCAGGCGGCCGTTACCTGCCACGTGGATCGCGCCGGTGTGCTGGAGCTGGCTGGCCCAGGCGGCCATGTCCGGCAGGCAGAACTCGCCATCCGCCCCAATCCAGGCCGAACGGTCGTACTCGCCGCCGAAGCTCAGTTCCGCACCCTGGTTCATAAATTTCTTCAGGGTCACCAGCGAGTAGTTCACGTCGGCGGTTTCGTCGAAGTCCTTGTCCGAATGCACACCGATGATCTTGCCGGTGCTGAACGGCGTCAGCTGAACATGGCTATTGCCCTTCGACAGCTTGAAGGTCGCGCCATCGCTCAGCGTGTCGGACACCAGTTGTACCTGGGCACGCGCCGTCGCCGATGCAGCCTGGCTGTCGATGGCGCCGGCCAGCTTGACTTCGCCCGGTGCCGCCAGCGAGATCATGGTGTTGCCGGTGCCGGTGGCCAGCACGTTGGCGGTCAGGTCCTTCACCGCGACCGTCTCGCCGCGCACGGCGATCGTGGCGTTGCCGGTGCCGCCGGTGACCACGGCTTTCACCGTGTCGTTCAGCTCGACTGCCGAGTTGCAGCAGTTGCCGGCCTGGATGTCGACGCCCGCATTGCCCGCATTGCCGCCCGTGACCGCGGAGATGGTCACGCCGCTGTTCTGGGTGATCGTGCTCAGCAGGTCGGTCTTGCCGGTCGTGTTCAGCGCAATCGCCGCGCTGCCTGCCTTGGCGCCCAGGCCGAGGTTTTCGGCGTCGAGCTTGCCGGCAACCAGCATGGTGGTGTTGGCAGTGGCCTTGAGGGCCGCCGTGCCGCCGCCCTGGGCCGTGACTTTCGCCACGCCCAGTTTGGCCGCGCCGGTCGATGCCAGCAGGGTCGCTTGCGCGCCGGCCGCGTCGCCGTTGCTGGTGTTTGCCACGGTGAGCTTGGTGCCGGTCGTGTCCAGCGAACCCGAAGCCGACAGCTTCAGGCTGGCGCCGTCCTTGGCATCGCTGTTGCCGGTCACAGTGCCGGCGCCGCTCAGGACCAGGTCGCCGTTGACGGCGGTGATCGTGGCATGCGCGCTGGCGCTGCCTGCTGCCACCGTGAAGTCGTGCATGTTGCCCGAGGCACCGGTCACGTTCAGGCTGGCACCGTCGAAGGCGTCGATGGCGCGCAGGGTGCCGTCGAGCTTGAAGGCTGCGGCCTGAGCGATGTTCTCGCCCGGGTTACGGCTGCCTGCATTGATGTCCAGGCGTGCCGCACGGCCGACTGCTTCGACCGTGCTGGCCTTGTCCTGCACGATATTGGCGCTCGCACCGCCGGTGGTGGCGATGTTGACCAGTGCCGCGCCGGTGTGGGCGCCGCCGGTCGAACCGTCCGCCGTTGCCGCTGCCACCACGTTGCCGTTGATCGTCATGGCGTTCTTGCTGGCCAGGTCGATCTGGGCCACGCCCGAGGTAGCACCGCTCTTGATGATGGTGTTCGCGGCCTGGGTCAGGCTGCCTTCGGTTGCGGTGACTTCGATGCCGGCACGTTCGCCGCCCATTGCCGTCACGTTGCTGCCGAGGGCGATGCCGCCTTTGGCCGAGGTCACGTCGATATACGCGGCGTCGCCGCTGGCATTCAGCGCATTCTGCACGCTGACACCGGCGTCGCCCGCCAGTTTGATGCCGGCTTCGCCGCTGGCGCTGGCCGACAGGCCCTGGGTCACGTTCACGTTGCCGGTGGCGCTGACGTCGAGCAGAGCACTGCCGCCCGCCACGTTCATCGCCCCCAGCACAGCGTTGCCGCCGTTTGCCGCCAGCGTCGCTTGCGCGCCGCCTTCGCTGCTGGTGTTCGCCACGTTCAGCGTGATGCCGGTCGTGTCGAGCGAACCCGAGGCGCTGACGGCCAGGCTGGCGCCGTCGTTCGCATCGGTGTTGCCGGTCACGTTGCCGGCGCCGGTCAGGACCAGGCCGCCGTTCACGGCGGTGATCGTGGCTTGCGCGCTGGCGCTGCCTGCGGCGACGGTGAAGTCGTGCACGCTGCCCGAGGCGCCGGTCACGTTCAGGCTGGCGCCGTCAAAGGCGTCGATGGCGCGCAGGGTGCCGTCGAGCTTGAACGACGCTGCTTGAGCAATGCTCTCGCCGCCCGCGTTGATGTCCAGGCGTGCCGCACGGCCGACCGCTTCGACCGTGCTGGCCTTGTCCTGCACGATGCTGGCGTTCGCGCCGCCGGTGGTGGCGATGTTGACCAGGGCCGCGCCGGTGTGGGCGCCGCCGGACGAACCGTCGGCCGTCGCCGCTGCCACGACATTGCCATTGATCGTCATGGCGTTCTTGCTGACCAGGTCGATCTGGGCCACGCCCGAGGTAGCACTGCTCTTCACCACCGTGTTCGCGGCCTGGGTCAGCGAACCTTCGACAGCATTGACTTCGATGCCGGCACGCTCGCCGCCCATCGCCGTCACGTTCGCGCCGAGGGAAATGCCGCCATTGGCCGAGGTCACGTCGATGTAGGCCGCGTCGCCGCTGGCATTGAGCGCGTTCTGTACGCTGACACCGGTGTCGCCCGCCAGTTTGATGCCGGCTTCGCCGCTGGCGCTGGCCGACAGGCCCTGCGTCACGTTGACGTTACCGGTGGCGGTGACGTCAAGCAGAGCGCTGGCGCCCGCCACGTTCACCGCGCTCAGCACGGCGTTGCCGCCGTTTGCCGCCAGCGTCGCTTGCGCGCCGCCTTCGCTGCTGTTGTTCGCCACGTTCAGCGTGATGCCGGTCGTGTCGAGCGAACCCGAGGCGCTGACGGCCAGGCTGGCGCCGTCGTTCGCATCGGTGTTGCCGGTCACGTTGCCGGCGCCGGTCAGGACCAGGCCGCCGTTCACGGCGGTGATCGTGGCTTGCGCGCTGGCGCTGCCTGCGGCGACGGTGAAGTCGTGCACGCTGCCCGAGGCGCCGGTCACGTTCAGGCTGGCGCCGTCAAAGGCGTCGATGGCGCGCAGGGTGCCGTCGAGCTTGAACGACGCTGCTTGAGCAATGCTCTCGCCGCCCGCGTTGATGTCCAGGCGTGCCGCACGGCCGACCGCTTCGACCGTGCTGGCCTTGTCCTGCACGATGCTGGCGTTCGCGCCGCCGGTGGTGGCGATGTTGACCAGTGCCGCGCCGGTGTGGGCGCCGCCGGTCGAACCGTCCGCCGTTGCCGCTGCCACCACGTTGCCGTTGATCGTCATGGCGTTCTTGCTGGCCAGGTCGATCTGGGCCACGCCCGAGGTTGCGCCGCTCTTCACCACGGTGTTCGCGGCCTGGGTCAGCGAACCTTCGACAGCATTCACGTCGATGCTACCGCGTTCGCCGCCCATCGCCGTCACGTTGCTGCCGAGGGCGATGCCGCCGGTGGCCGAGCTCACGTCGATATACGCCGCGTCGCCGCTGGCGTTCAGCGCGTTCTGCACGCTGACACCGGCGTCGCCCGCCAGTTTGATACCGGCTTCGCCGCTGGCGCTGCTTGAGAGGGCCTGCGTCACGTTGACGTTGCCGGTGGCGGAGACGTCAAGCAGAGCGCTGCCGCCTGCCACATTCACCGTGCCCAGCACGGCGTTGCCGCCGTTTGCCGCCAGGCTTGCCGTGGCGCCGGCATCGTTGCTGTCGCCGGTATTAGTGACGTTCAGCACCGCTGCCGAGGCGTCGAGCGAACCCGATGCGCTGGCCAGCAGGCTGGCGCCATCCGAATAACCGGCGGCGCTCGTCACGCTGCCGGCGCCGTTCAGCACCAGGTTGCCGTTGTAGGCGTTGATGCGGGCGCTGGCCGCGGCATCGACGGCGCTGACCGCGAAGTCGTGCACGCTGCCCGAAGCGCCGGCGATGTTCAGTGCCGAGCCGCCGATGTCGTCGATGGCGCGCAGGCTGCCATCGAGCGTGAAGACGGCGCCCTGCGCGGTGTTTTCGCCAGGGCTGCGGTCGCCGGCGGCCACGTCCAGGCGGGCGGCAACGCCGACTGCCTCGATCGTGCTGCCTGCGCCCTGGGTCAGCGACGCATTGGCGCCGCCGACGGTGGCCAGGTCGATCAGTGCGGCGCCGCTGTGCGCGCCGTCCACAGTGCCGTCCACGGTGGCCGCGGCCGACAGTTGGCCGTCGATCGTCATGGCGCCATTGCTGGTGAAGTTCACCTGGGCCACGCCGTCGGTGGCGCCACTGTGCACGCTGCTGCCGGCGGCCTGGGTCAGGCTGGCGCCGCCCGTTGCGTCGATGCTGGCGCGGTCCTGGCCGTGCGCCGCCAGCGCGCCGTTCAGGGCGATGTCCCCGCCGCTGGCCAGCAGGCCGATATTGGCTTCGTTGCCGTAGGCATTCAGGCTGCCGTCGACGTTGATGCCATGGCTGCCGTCGAGATTCAGGCTGGCGCTGCCGCCGCCGGTGACGTTCACTACGCCGGTCGTGGCGACCGTGACGGCATTCGCCGCCGTCAGGTCGGCGCGGCCCTGGCCATACGCCGCGGTGCCGGCCACGCTCAGGCGGCCGACGACATCGAGGTCGGCGCCGGCCATGGCGCTCAGCTGGGCTTGCGCACCGGCTGCCACGGCGATGTCGCCGAGCTTGGTGCCGCCTTGTGCGTACAACTCGGCGCTGGCGCCGGCGCCGTCGTCGCCACTCAGGTTGGCAACGGAAATCTGCGCCGCGCTCGTGTCGATCGAGCCCGATGCGTCGGCGCGCAGGCTGGCGCCGGTGCTGCTGGCGTGGTTTGCCACCACGTTGGCCGTGCCGTCCAGGACCAGGTGGCCGTTGAAGGCGGTGATCACGGCGCTGGCCGGTGCATCGGCCGCGCTGACGGTGAAGTCGTGCACGCGGCCCGAGGCGCCGCCGATCACCAGGCTGGAACCGCCGATGGCGTCGACCGCGCGCAGGGTGCCGCCCAGGTCGAAGGCGGCGGTGGCCGAGATGTCGTGGCCCATGTTGCTGTCGCCAGCCTGGATGGTCACGCGTGCCGCACGGCCGACCGCTTCGATGGTGCTGTCCGCACCCTGGGTGATGCTGGCGCTGGCGCCGCCGGTGGTGGTCAGGTCCACCACCGCGCTGCCGGTGTGCTGGCCGTTGGCGGTGCCGTCGGTGGTGGCAACGGCCGAGACGTCGCCATTCACCAGCATGGCGCCGCTGCTGGCCAGGCTGGCCTGGGCGGTGCCGAAGGCGGCGCCGCTCACGACCGTGCCGCCCGCCGACTGGGTCAGCTGGCCGTCGAGCGCGGTAACGTTGACGACGGCGTTGCGGGCCGAGAGGGCACGCACGGCGCCGTCGAGGGCGATGTCGCCACCCGTCGCCAGCACATTCACGGTCGCCTGGTTGGCGGCAATCGCCTGCAGGCCGCCCTGGACGCTCACGCCCTGGGCGCCGCCGATGTTGGCGGCCGCGCTGCCGTCCTGGGCGATGGCTTGCGCGGTGACGCCGGCCGCCGCTTCCACGATGGCCTGGCCGTCCGCGTTCACGCCGACCGAAGCCGTACCCG
>DAMABW010000304.1:0-6011 GCA_031999925.1 Massilia sp.
CCAGGCGCTGATGCGCTTCGACGTGTCTGGCCGGCTGGAAATGGTGTTCGGCGCCCTGGTGCCGCTGCTGACGGTAGCGGTGCTGATGCTGGGTTACGGCCTGTTCGAGCTCATCGCGCTGCGGGTCGCCGCCAGCGCCATCCACTGCCTGTTGCTGTGGCGCGGCATCGACGGGCTGCTGCCCGGACTGCACTGGCGCTGGCCGGGGCGCGAGCTGCGCGCCGGCATCCTCGGCTTTTCCGCCTACTCCTTCCTGTCGCGCTTCGCCGCCTTGTCGTATGCGCATGCCGACAAGCTGGTCATCGGCGCCCTGGTCGGGGTGACCGGACTGGCGTATTTCACGGTCGCGGCCACGCTGGCGAACCGGGTATTGGGATTGACCTTCCGCCTGTCCGGCGTGTTCTTTCCGGCGGCGAGCATGCTGGCCGCCGGCGGCGAACTGGCGCGCCTCGACCATGCCTACCTGAAAGCGACCCGTTACGTGGTCTACCTGAACGCGGCCATGCTGGTGCTGCTGGCGGTGTTCGCCGAACCCTTGCTGCGCTATTGGATGAACCCCGACTTTGCCGCGGGCGGCGCCACTGTGCTGGCGCTGATGGCGCTGGCGCAGTTCGTCGATTCGCTGACCAGCCTGCCGTCCCTGGTGAACGACGGCATGGGCCATCCGCGCGTGTCCGGCCTGTTTGCGCTAACGCGGGCACTGGCCGGGCTCGTCATCGTCTACCTGGGCGTGGCGGGGTGGGGCATCGTCGGGGCTGCCTGGGGCCACCTGCTGGCCTCGCTGCTGTTCACGATCGCCTTCCTGGTCTTCGTGCACGGCCGCACCGTACCGACATCGCTTGCGCGCGTGTGCGCGCAGGGCTATCTGCCCAGCCTGGCGGCGACCGGAAGCGTGGCGCTGGCGGCGAGCCTGGCCGAAACCCGGTTCCATCGCGGCGTGCTCGACTTCGTGCTGGTGGCCGCCGCGACCGTCGCCCTGCTGGGGCTTGGCGGGATATTGCTCGTGCTCGAACGCGACGACCGGCGCTGGGCCTGGGAGCGGTTCAAGGCCCAGACCCGAACGCGGGTCTGGACGCAGATTCGGGCCCGCATCCGCGCACGGGCGGGGGACTAGGGTGCGCATCCTGCTGGTGTCCGAGGACTTGCCGGGCGAGCAGATCGGCGGCCTGGGCAAGCACGTGGTCACGCTCGGCAATGCCTTGCTGGCGCGCGGACACGAGGTGCGCATCCTCGGCCGCAGCGACCGTGGCGGCGCAGGTGGCGCAGGCGGGGCAGGGGGCGCAGTTGGCAAAGGCAGCGACCCTGCGCGCCAGATCGGCTTTCTCGGCAGCTTCGTCCCCGGCTTCGACTATGCCCATCCCGGCTGGAAAGAACGCCAGCTAGGCATCTTCAATCCCCTGAAGCGTCCTTATTTTGCGCGCAAGATCGGTACCGCCATCAACCGCCATGCCGCCGATGCCGATGTCGTGCATTACCACGGCCACCTGCCGATGGTCGGGCTGCACGTGGCGCCCGGCATGAACTACGTGCAGACCCGCCATGACCAGGGCAGCGAATGCCTGACCCACCTGCGCTTTCGCGACGACACGCCCTGCACGACGCTGGTGCCGCGCGACTGTTCGGCCTGCATCTGCGCGCATGCCGGTGCGCTGCGCAAATCGGTCACGGCCATCGCCGTCAACCGTTACCGCGAAGACAATGCGCGCGCCTTTGCGATGCACAAGACCGTGTTCGTTTCCCAGTTCCTGCGCCAGCAGTTCCTGCGCGCCGTGCCGCATGCCGACCTGGCGCGTTGTCGCGTGATCCCGAACTTCGTCGATTACCCGCGCCTGGCCGCCGTTGCCGCTGCCGCGCTGGCGCCGGTGGCGGGGAGGGTGGTGCTGGTCGGGCGCGTCGATGCCGGCAAGGGCTTCGCCGAATTCCTCGACGCGGCCCAGGGGCGCCTGCCGGAACTGGCCCAGGTGCTGGTCGCCGGCGACGGTCCCGCCCGCGCCGCCCTGGAACACCGTCATGCGGGGCCGCAGGTGCGCTTTCTCGGCTGGCAGGATTACCCGGCCGCCCTGGCCCTGGCCGCCAGCGCCCACGTCTGCGTCGTGCCTTCGGTGTGCGAGGAAGCCTGCAGCACCACCGTGCTCGAAGCGCTGGCCCTGGGCCGGCCCTGCATCGCGTTGGCGCGCGGCGGCACGCCCGAACTGGGCGGCTTCCAGCGCTACCCCGGCCAATTGCAGCTGGCGCGCGGCATGCCGGAACTGGTCGAGCGCGTGCGTACCCAACTGGCCACCGCGCCGACCAGGCTGCCGCCCGCGGCCAGCTTCGGCGCCGACGCCGCCCATATCCTTCCCCGCCTGCTGGAGTTGTATGCCGACTGAACCGGACCGCCCACGCTTTTCCATCGTCACCTGCACCTGGAACAGCGCCGCCACCCTGGCCGATACCCTGGCCTCGGTGCGCAGCCAGACCTGCCAGGACCTCGAACATATCTTCGTCGACGCCGGCTCGCGCGACGCCACCCTCGACCTGATCGATGCCCATCCGGTGCGCAAGCGCGTGCTGCACGACGTGACGGGCGGCATCAGCCGCGCCATGAATGCCGGCATCCTGGCCGCGCGCGGCGAATTCGTCGCCCACCTGCATTCCGACGACTACTACGCCGATCCGACAGTGCTGGAGCAGGTGGCGCGCCGCTTCGACGGCAGCGGCGCCGCCTGGGTGGTTGGCCAGATCCGCGTGCTGCGCGACGGCATCCTGGCCGAACCCTGGCCGATGCGGCGCTTCAGCTACCGCGCCTATGCCTCGGGCCGCGCGGCGATCGCGCATCCGGCCGTGTTCGTGCGCCGCAGCGTGTTTGAACAGGTCGGCCTGTTCGACGAAGGCCTGCGTTATGCGATGGACATCGACCTCTGGCTGCGCCTGGCCGCGCGCATGCCTCCGGCGCTGATCGAACGGCCGTTGTCGGTGTTTCGCGAGCATGCCGGCAGCGTGTCGTCCGCCAACAAGCTGCGTGCGCGCCAGGAGGAGTGGGCCGTGCGGCGCCGTTACCTGCACAAGGCGCCGCTGGCCTTTGCGTTGTACTGCCTGCGCTACCTGAAACGCACCCGTGCATTGCGCCTCGACAGCAGGACTTGACTGTGCAAAAACGAAACTTATCGGCCTGTCTTTGCGAACACAACACAGCTATTACCAGAGTGAAAATGATGCTGAAACAAGCTTAATATTCTTGCGTTGGATTTCTGCGATGCACACAAAAAAAGAGTGATTTCGGGAAAATAGTTGCCGCTGTTCAATTTCTTACTGCGGTAACATCAGTTCGTATCGGTCGACAAATGTTTAGTAAAAGCGTCGATCACCTGAAATCCAGGCTATTCCCCCGGATGGCCTTACCCGATTGTCATCGCATTGTCCCGGAGCATCATCTAATGAAATTCACACGACAAGGCCTGTTCCAGGCCCTTGCCCTGGCGTCCCTGTGCGCATTGTCGCTGAACGCGCGTGCCGATTGGGCGCAGTCGACCGATCCGCTGATCGTCCAGCCGGGTCCGACCAACAACGCCGTCCAGGCGCAGAATCCGCCGGGCTTTACCTGGGCCCGTCACCCGAACGGTCCGGCCGCCTACGAAATCGAGATCACCCCGGTCGGCGGCGCGCCGACCAAGGCCATCGTCGAGCGCAACTGGTACCTGCCCTCCAAAGCGCTGCCGCTGGGGAACTACACCTGGCGCGTGCGCCCGAACGGCAGCAACGACTGGTCGAGCCCGCGCAGCTTCCAGCTGACCAGCCGCTCGACCGTGTTCGAGGTGCCCGACAACGCCACCCTGCGCAAGCGCATCGCCGCCAAAGCCCGGCCACGCGCGCTGCCGCCTTCGTTCACCCTGTATTCGAGCTGGAACGCCGCCAAGAAGGCCGAGCTCGATCCCTACGTCAGCCGCATGACCAACGAGATCAAGCTGCAGATCAATGCGCTGCCGGTCCTGAACGATGCGCGCTGGCCGATCGCAATCACCACGCCGCTGACGGCGGCGATGGCCTCGCAGCAGACCGACATCCGCCAGCGCATCAACGAAGCCAGCCGCCAGCTGGAAGCGGCCGCCATCATGTGGCGCATGAAGCGCGATCCGATGTTCCTGAACGAAGCGTTGCGCAAGGGCGATCAATTGGCCGCCCTGAATCCGGCCGGCCCGACCAGCTACGCCAACCAGGACCAGGCCACGCGCCAGATTTCCGTATCCCTGATCAAGGCGGTCGACAGCCTGGCCGGCGACCTCGACGCCACGCGCAAGGCACGCTGTCTGGAAACCGTGCGCGTGCGCACCGAAGAGATCTACGGCAACCTGGCGGGCGACAACGGCCGTCTCGACCAGTATCCCTTCGATTCGCACGGCAATACCAGCCTGGTGTTCCTGGTGCTGATTTCCTCGCTGTCGCTGGGCGACATCCCGGAAGCAAAAAAGTGGTTCGACTTCTCGTTCCGTGCCTATGCGAATGCGCCGTCGCCCTGGGCCGGCCCGGAAGGCGGCTTTGCCAACGGCACCGCCTACGCCGAATACGCGGCCGGCTACCTGGTGCAGCTGTGGGACCCGGTCACCCAGGCCACCGGCGTGAATTTCTACGCCAAACCCTGGGCCCTCGGCTTCCTCGACTTCGCGACCCAGTTCACGCCGCCGGGCTCGAAGATCCACGCCTTTGGCGACGGTTCCGAAACCAAGCCCGACACCCGCGTGTTCCACGCCTTCGGTTCGCGCATGGTGTCGCCGCGCGCGGCCTGGTACGTCGACAAGCTGGGCGGCACCGAGGACACCCTGTCGCTGCTGCAAGCGCCGTACCCGATGCCGGTGGCCGACACCAAGACCCAGGCGCCGCCCTCGAGCAGCGCCTATTACCCGAGCATCGGTTGGGTGGCGATGCACAGCGACATCGGCTCGACCGCGCGCAGTTCGCTCTACTTCAAGTCCAGCCCCTACGGTTCCTTCAACCATAGCCACGGCGACCAGAACGGCTTGCTGCTGTCGGTGGCCGGCCAGCCGCTGCTGGTGAAAGCCGGCTGGTACGACTGGTACGGTTCGCCTTACTGGACCGACTGGTACCACCAGAGCCGCTCGCAGAACGCGATCACCTTCGATGGCGGCAAGGGCCAACTGGTGAACGGCTACCGCGAGCAGTTGCAGCGCAACGGCAAGATCACGGCCTTCTCGGCCCAGCCGGGCTACGACTATGCCGAGGGCGACGCCACCGCGGCCTATGGCGGCCAGTTGACGGTGGCCAAGCGCCAGGTCTGGCACCTGCGCAATGCCGGGAATGCCATCCTGGTGCGCGACAAGTTGGCCGCCAGCGTGCCGCACACCTACGAGTTCAACCTGCACGCCCCGGTAGCGATGACGGTGGAGAACACGAACGCGGTGAAGATCGCAGCGAATGGCCAGTCGGTCTGCGTGCGCAGCCTGAACGGCAACGCCAGCTTCGCCAAGTGGGCCGGCCCGGCGCCAAAGGCCGGCGTGACCGAGGACCACGGCGCCTTCTACCTGCCGAACGACGGCAAGTCGACGGCCGAATTCCTGGTGCTGCTCGACGTCGGCTGCAAGCGTCCGGCGGTGCAGTTGGGCACGAACGGCGCGGTGCGCACGGTCACGGTGGCGGGGCAGACGGTCACGCTGAACTGATCGCGCGGCAAGACGTTCGCAACCTCGACATCCCCACAGCCTCCATGCTGTGGGGATTTTTTTATGCCCGCGATCCGTGGCTTTCCCTCGCCAATTCCTTCTCGCGCTTGACCGGTCGCAAAGGCGCCGTGCGCGCGCTTGCGGCGGCCGGGTTCCGGGGGGCGCGCTGCGCTAGTATCGACCGCTCATCACCAGCCGATCATCACCAGCCGCTCACCCCATGCGCTCCAGCCCGTTATCGATTGCCTACATCGTCCGCGACCCCTTGCCGCCGCGCCGGGCCGATGTACTGACCCTGTTCGGCGCCGAACTGCCACGCCACGGCGTGCATGCCGCGCTGGTGGGGCAGGCCGGCCC
>DAMABW010000305.1:0-6000 GCA_031999925.1 Massilia sp.
GTGGTGTCCTTGACCGGACGGGTGTCGACCAGCGAACCCGGCAGGAAGGCACGGATGCCGTTGGTCAGGACGGTCAGGCCGCCTTTGACCTTGCCGTTGACGGTGCCGGTGACGATCTCGCCCGACTCCATTGCTTTTTCCAGTGCCAGCCACGAAGCCAGGCGCTTGGCCTTGTCGCGCGACAGGATGGTATCGCCGAAACCGTTTTCCAGCGATTCGATGGCCACGGAAACGAAGTCGCCGATCTGGACTTCCAGTTCGCCCTGGTCATTCTTGAATTCTTCGACCGGAATGAAAGCTTCCGACTTCAGGCCGGCGTTGACGATCACGAAGTTGTGATCCAGACGCACGACTTCAGCCGAGATGACTTCGCCCGAACGCATGTCTTGACGCGACAGCGATTCTTCAAACAGGGCGGCAAAGCTTTCCATGCCGGTATCTTGGGTGGTTGCAGTAGACATAAGTGATTTACAGGTTAGCCAGCAGGACCAGCGATGGTGTGGTTCTGAACTGGGTCAGGTTGAAACAAAGCCCGGACAGGAAATCCTGCACGGGCGGCCTTTACAGCATTACAACGGGTCCGGATTAAAGCATCCGGAGACATCATGGTATTTACAGCAATGCGTTCCAATGGAGCACTTGTTCCACTGCTTCATCAACCGTCATCTCGGACGTGTCGAGGATATACGCACCCTCTGCCGGCACCAGCGGGGCGACGCTGCGATGGGTATCGCGTTCGTCGCGCGCCTGCAAATCCGCCAGCAGACCTTCCATGTTAGCAGAAATTCCTTTGCCAATCAATTGCTTATATCGGCGTTCCGCACGTGCTTCCACACTTGCCGTCAGGAACACTTTCAGGCGCGCGTTCGGGAAGATGACGGTCCCCATGTCGCGCCCGTCGGCCACCAGGCCGGGGGCTTTCCGGAAGCCCAGTTGCAGGCCATACAGGGCCTGGCGCACCGCCGGCAGCGCCGCGATCTTCGAAGCGCTGTTGCCCACTTCCTCGGCGCGGATCGCCGCCCCCACCTCTTCCCCGGCCAGGAAAATGTCGCCGTTCGAGAAGGTGGCCGGCAGCTCGGCGCCCAGTTTCGCAACCCCATGTTCGTCGTCGAGCGCCACGCCGGCGCGGATGGCGGACAAGGCCGTCAGACGATAGAGCGCGCCCGAATCGAGCAGGTGGTAGCCGAGGCGGTCGGCGACGCGGGCGGCAACGGTGCCCTTGCCGGAAGCGGTTGGGCCGTCGATGGTGATGACGGGGATGTGGGAGTTAGGCATGATTTTTCTTTTTAAAACGGTTCAAAACAATTCGTTCTTTGCGATGCCGGCAAACGCTTCGAAATAATCGGGGAAGGTCTTGGCGACGCACTTCGGGTCGTTGATGCGCATGGCGTTGCCGCGGCGCGCCTTGCCGTCCAGCGCGGCGAGCGAGAAGCACATCGCCATGCGGTGGTCGTCGTAGGTGTCGATCGTGGCAGGCAGCAGTTCGTGCGGCGGCGTGACGCGGATGTAGTCGGCGCCCTCCTCCACGATGGCGCCCACCTTGCGCAGTTCGGTCGCCATCGCCGCCAGGCGGTCGGTTTCCTTCACGCGCCAACTGGCGATGTTGCGCAGGGTGCTGGTGCCGTCGGCATACAGCGCGGCCACGGCGATCGTCATCGCCGCGTCGGGAATGTGGTTGAAGTCGGCGTCGATGGCTTTCAACACGCCGTTCGAACGCGCCTCGATCCAGTTGTCGCCGCGCGTGATGGTGGCGCCCATGCGCTCCAGCGCGTCGGCAAAGCGCACGTCGCCCTGGATGCTGTCGTTGCCCACGCCCTCGACCCGCACCGGACCGCCGCCGATGGCGCCGGCCGCCAGGAAGTAGGAAGCCGAGGACGCGTCGCCCTCGACGTGGATGCTGCCCGGGCTGCGATAGCGCTGGCCCGGCTGCACGGTGAACGAGGACCAGCCGGCCTGTTCCACTTCCACGCCGAAGCGGCGCATCAGATTCAGGGTGATCTCGATGTAGGGTTTCGAGATCAGTTCGCCGACCACGTCGATGGTGACGGCGTGGCCGCGCGTCATCAGCGGCGCGGCCATCAGCAAGGCCGTGAGGAACTGGCTCGATACGTTGCCGCGCACCGACATGCGGTTCGCGTGGATATGGCCGCGCTTGATGTGCAGCGGCGGGAAACCCGGCTCGCCGGTGTACTCGATCTGGGCGCCGACTTCGTTGAGGGCGTCGACCAGGTCGCCGATCGGGCGCTCGTGCATGCGCGAGACGCCGTGCAGGGTGTAGCTGCCGCCGATCACGGCCAGGGCCGCGGTGAGCGGGCGGATCGCGGTACCGGCATTGCCCATGAAGAGGTCGGCCTCGTGGTTCGGCAGCTCGCCGGCCTTGCCGTGCACGATGATGGTCCGCTCGTCGACTTCTTCCCACTCGATGCCGAGCGAGCGCAGCGCGCCCAGCATGACCAGGGTGTCGTCCGAGGCCAGCAGGTCGTGGATCGTGGTCGTGCCTTCGCTCAGCGCGCTAAGGAGCAGCGTGCGGTTCGAGATGCTTTTCGAACCCGGCAGGCGCACCGTGCCCTCCACGTGCATCACGGGTTCCAGGTCGATGTGCTGCGGGTAGTGTTTCGGCTTTTGCTGCGTCATTGAGGTTCCTGTTGTGGACTAGGAGGCTCGGCTGTCTCGATGGCCTCGCTCCAGGCCCGGCGGGCGCGCTGCGCATTCGTATAGATGGCTTCCAGCCCGGGACCGTCGTTCGCGGCCAGGCGTGCGCGCAATGCTGTCAATTGTGCCAGATATGCATCCAGCTCGGTAAGAAGCGCATCGCGGTTGGCCAGGCTGATGTCGCGCCACATTTCGGGCGAGGAGCCGGCGATGCGCGTGAAGTCGCGGAAGCCGCTGGCGGCGTACTGGAACAGCAGGTCCGCGTGCGGTTTATGCGCGATGTCGTCGACCAGGGCGTAGGCCAGCAGATGCGGCAAATGGCTGACGGCGGCGAACACGCTGTCGTGCTGCTCGGGCGTAAGCGTATGAACGAGCGCGCCGCACAGGCGCCATGCGGCGGCGACCAGGCCGACGTCGCCCGGCGCGTTTTCCGGCAGCGGCGTGATCACCGTCTTCTTGCCCTGGTAGAGGTTGGGCAGCGCCGCATCGGGGCCATTGGTTTCGCGGCCGGCAATCGGGTGGCCGGGCACGAACTGCCTGGCGCGCTCGCCGAGCACGGCGCGCGCTGTGGCGGCCACGTCGGACTTGGTGCTGCCGGCGTCCGTGATGACCGTGCCCGGCTCGAGGTGCGGCAGCAGCGCAGCCAGGATCGCGCCGGTCTGGGCCACTGGCGCGGCCAGCAACACCAGGTCGGCGCCATCCACCGCCTCTTGCGGCGAGGTGGTTGCCACATCGACGATGCCCAACTCCAGCGCACGTGCCAGCGCTTGCGGCGAACGCTCAAGGCCGACCACTTCGCGCACCGCGCCGGCCTGCTTG
This sequence comes from Massilia sp., assembly GCA_031999925.1. Lineage (GTDB taxonomy): Bacteria > Pseudomonadota > Gammaproteobacteria > Burkholderiales > Burkholderiaceae_D > Telluria. Next base: position 3,472 of record DAMABW010000305.1, read on the forward strand.
AGCGCCAGCGCGAACGAACCGCCGATCAGCCCGACGCCGACGATGACGACTTTGCCCAGCATTTACGCGAGCGTCTTCTTCAGCGCGTCGATGAAGGCCGCGTTTTCCTGCGGCAGGCCGATCGAGATGCGCAGCCACTGCGGCAGGCCGTAGGCGCCTACCGGACGCACGATCACGCCCTGCTTCAGCAGCGCCAGGTTGACGCGCGCACCGGCCTGTTCATCGTCGCCCACGCGCACCAGCACGAAGTTGCCGAACGACGGCACGTATTCCAGGCCCAGTTCGTCGAAGGCGGCGGTCAGCTGCTTGTAGCCTGCCGCGTTGTTCTCGGCGCCCTTGGCCAGGAATTCCTTGTCGTTCAGGGCGGCGATGGCTGCCGCCTGGGCAAGCGAATTCACGTTGAAGGGCTGGCGGATGCGGTTCATCAGGTCGGTGACGGCCGGCTGGGCAATCGCAAAGCCGACGCGCAGGCCGGCCAGGCCGTAGGCCTTGGAGAAGGTGCGCGAGACGATCAGGTTCGGGTACTTGCGCACCCAGTCGGCCGACTCGAACTGGTATTCGGGCGCCAGGTATTCGTTGTAGGCTTCGTCGAGCACGACGACCACGTTCGAAGGAACCTTGTCCAGGAAGGCTTCGATCTCTTGCGCGCCGATGAAAGTGCCGGTCGGGTTGTTCGGATTGGCCACGAACACCAGGCGCGTGTCGGCGTCGATGGCGGCGGCCATGGCGTCGAGGTCGTGGCCGTACTTCACGGCCGGCACCACGATGGCGCGCGCGCCCACGCCCTGCGTCGCCAGCGCATACACGGCGAACGAGTACTGCGAGTACACCACGGCCTCGCCCTTTTGCACGAATGCGTGGGCGGCGATTTCCAGGATGTCGTTGCTGCCGTTGCCGAGGGTGATCCAGTCGGCCGGCACATCGTAGCGCTCGGCCAGCGCGGCCTTCAGCTCGAAGCCGTTGGCGTCCGGGTAGCGGCCCAGTTCCGCGGCGGCTTTCGCCATCGCGGCCTTGCTCGACTCGGGGATGCCGAAGGGGTTCTCGTTCGATGCGAGCTTGACGATGGTCGCTTCGTCGAGCCCGAATTCGCGGGCGACTTCAGCGATGGGTTTGCCGGCCTGGTAAGGGGCGATGGCACGAACGTACTCTGGACCGAATTGCGTCATGTTGGTATCTCGAAAATGGAAAATTAGAGGCCGACCGGGTAGGAACCCAGCAGCTTGAAGAAGGCGGCATTCGCCTGCAGGTCGTGCAGGGCGCGCGCGACGGGTTCGTCCACGCGGTGGCCTTCGACGTCGACGTAGAAGTAGTATTCCCAGTTGCCGGTACGCGCCGGGCGCGACTCGAAACGGCTCATCGAGACGCCGTGCGTGGCCAGCGGCGCCAGCAGGTTGTAGACCGCGCCGGCGCGGTTCGGCACCGCCAGCACCAGCGAGGTGCGGTCCTTTCCCGAAGGCGTGGTGGCGTGCTGGCCGATGACGACGAAGCGCGTGCGGTTGTGCGGGTCGTCCTGGATGTGGGCCTGCACTACGCCGAGCTGATACTGCTCGCCCGCCATTTCGCTGGCGATGGCCGCCACCGAGGCGTCGCGACTGGCCATCACGGCCGCTTCCGCGTTCGAGGCCACGGCGCGGCGCTCGATGCCCGGGTGGTGCAGGTTGAGCCACACCTGGCACTGGGCCAGCGCCTGCGAGTGCGCACAAATGGTCGTGATGCCGTCCATGCTGCCGCTCTTGCTCATCAGGCTATGGTGGACCGGGATCGAGACTTCGCCGCTGATGATGGTGGTCGTTGCCAGCATCAAATCGAGCGTGCGGTTGACCGCGCCTTCCGACGAGTTCTCGACAGGGACCACGCCGAAGTCGGCGGTGCCGGCCTCGGTGGCGCGGAAGACTTCGTCGATCGAGGCGCAAGGCAGGCCTTCGACGGCGCTGCCGAACTGTTGATACACGGCCTGCTCGCTGAAGGTGCCGGCCGGGCCGAGATAGGCGACGGTGACGCGCTTTTCCAGCGCGCGGCAGGCGGACATCACTTCGCGGAAGATGGTTTGCAGGTCGTGGTCCTTCAGCGGACCGCCGTTGCGCTCGGCCACGCCGCGCAGCACCTGCGCTTCGCGCTCGGGGCGGAACACGGGGGCGTCGGTTTCGGCCTTGACGTGGCCGACTTCCTGGGCCAGCCGGCCGCGCTGGCTCAGCAATTCGAGGATTTGCGCGTCGATGGCGTCGATCTGCTGGCGCAGGGGGAGGAGTTTGTCGTTCATTGTTGTGCTAACTGTTCTGGCTGACGCCGTTTATCTGTGTTTGCGGTGACCGTAGGGTGGGCACCCCGTGCCCACGCGAACGTTCGCGTCGTGTTGGCGTTGTTATCGCGGTGCCGTCATCATGTCGCGGTATATCCCCGGATGCTTCGGCAACGGATCTTCGGCCCGCGCCTCGAACGACGTTCTCGCTGCGCCGGCTTCCGCGTGGGCACGGGGTGCCCACCCTACGGTCACCGCCGCAGGCCACATTCAAAGCCGCCGACCACATT
>DAMABW010000306.1:0-3767 GCA_031999925.1 Massilia sp.
GTACTGCCCGATTCGCTGTCGAGCTGGTGGGCGAACTCGTGCAGCACGACATTGTGGCCCGGATCGTCGGCCCCCACCCTGCGCACGTGGTCCCAGGACAGGATCACGCGCCCGTCGCCCCAGGATTCGCCCAGCAAGTCCTGGCGCTCTTCGCTCACCACGCCGGCTTCGTCGACCTGGCGCCGCGGCACCAGGAAGGCGCCGGGGTAGACCAGCACCGAGTGCAGGGTTGGATACACCAGGTCGCCCTTGGTGCCGAGCAGCAGCAGGCAAGCCTGGCCGGCGATCGTCACCCGCATCTCGTCGGTGATCTCGAGCCCGGCGCAGCCGACAAAGGTTTTTTCGTGCAGGAAGCGGCGCACCAGGCGCTCGAGACGGCCGCGCTGGGCCGCGTCCATGCCGCGGTATTGCTCGACGTTGCGCGCCAGCGTGTCGAGCGCGGTCTGCGGTAGCGGCTGCGACAGGGCACGGCGCAGGCGCCAGCGCGGGATGCCCCAGGCCAGCAGGCCTGCGGCCACGAGTGCGGAAACGGTCAACAAGGCTTCCATCAGGAAATCCTGCCCGGTAAAAAGGAGGTGATCAAGCGGCCGCCATGCGCCGGGCCAGGTGCGATTCGAGCTCGTCGGCGCCGCCGATCAATTCGCCGCCGATGAAGACCTGGGGCCAGGTCATGCGGCCGCTGACGGCGCGCAGCACACTGGTATTGATCTTCTGGCTTTGCGAAAACTCCGTAAACCGCAGGCGGTGTTTTGCCAGCGCCGCCTTGGCACGTGCGCAATACGGGCAGCCGGGACGCGAAAACATCACGATCGGCTCGGGTGCGCGCGCGTCCGGGTTGATGTGCCTGAGCATGGTGTCGGCATCGGACACGGCGAACGGGTCGCCGTCGCCCTCTTCCTCGATAAACATTTTTTCGATGACGCCATCGCGCACCAGCATCGAGTAGCGCCAGGAGCGCTGGCCGAAACCGAGCTCGCGCTTGTCGACCAGCATGCCCATCCCGCGCGAAAAGTCGCCATTGCCATCGGGGATGAAGGTGATCGCGTCGGCATCCTGGCCATGCTTCCATTCGTTCATGACGAAGGCATCGTTGACCGAGATGCAGACGATGTCGTCGACGCCATTCTCGCGCAGGACAGGCGCCAGTTCGTTGAAACGCGGCAGGTGGGTCGAAGAACAGGTCGGCGTGTAGGCGCTGGGCAGCGCGAAGACCACGACGGTCTTGCCCTTGAACAGTTCATCGCTCGTCAGGTCTTGCCAGGCGTCGTGGGGACGGGTCTTGAAGACGACACTCGGCACTGGTTTGCCTTCCAGCGATTCGGCACTCGGCAGCATGGGATTTCCTTTCCGTGAACGGGACATCCGCCGCAGGTGGGGCTTGTTGACGGGTTTTCAACTGCTCCCGTCGAGCAGGGCCACGCGGGGCCGGGTGTGATGCGGGTGGAGCGGGTTGAATGCGTTAACGGCAAACGCCGCGCAATGGCGGCGTTTACGTGACGACAGCGATCGTCGAATCAGGAAGGGCTTCGCGGGTCTCCACCGCCCCGCCTTTCCGGCAGGCGCCAAAGGCGCGTTACTTGCCGACCTGGCCAGGAGCCGGGCCGAACAGGGCCGCGACCAGCGGATCGCGGGCGACCGGGCTGCGGTTCACGCGGATCGCGTAGTGGGTGTCGTCGGCCAGGATGTGGAAGTGGCGGCCGCTGCCGGCCATGCTCTGCTCGCGCAGGCCTGGACGCTCCTTGCGTGGGGCGGCGCCTTCGCGCTTCGGCTGGCAGATGGCGGCCAGGAAGGCTTTCACGCGTTCCTGGTCGGGGCAGATCTGGTACACGGCCTTGCCCAGGTAGGTGGCGGTGCCTTCGATGTAGCGGGCCAGCTCGATGACGCCGGCTTCGCGCAGGTCGCGGATGTACTTGCGTGCGCCGGACGGCGAGAATTTCAGGAACCATGCGATCTCGTCGGCGAGCATTTCATGGGTCGACAGTTCGTTGATGAGCTTTTGCATGTTCTCGATCCGGCGCTGGGTGGCCGAGGTAGACCGCACACGCTCGATCGGCGCCAACGAAATCGGGGCGCGTTCGGTCGGTTGGGGCGGCACGCGTTCGATCAGCGCTGAGTTGCTGGAAGTGTGCACTGCGCCGTGTTCGCCTTGCACCGCGTTGTGATGGGTCGTTGCATGCATGTTGGTGTACTCCGTTGAGATAGAGAGAGACTGTGTGGTCCGGGTCGCTGTGTGTCTGTCTGACACCCTGACAACACCTTGGGTTCCGCTTAACTGGCCACAAGATTGCCTGTGTCATCATTCCTGGTCTGTGCGCCAGCCCACATTGGCAAAATTCCATGCGGAATTTCACCGGGCACATGTGTTATAAAAAATCAAACGAACTTCACATAAAACGGCGCTTGTTGTACGAATACAACGCGTGCTGAACAAATTAGAAAGTTTCCTCGAATTAAGTGAAATCGTTTTTCCCTCTATATAGAGCAAATGTGAAATCATGCTGTCAACGTTGCGTATTTGGCACTCAGCAGTACTCATAGGTGCGCTAGCGCACGGACCCTCTGGAACTCGGCCTCGTATTCTTCACTCCAACATCACTGTCAAACATGCGATGTCACCCACCCTTTCAACTTATGGGAGTTTCCTGTGAATAATTCGAAGAAGATCGCCCTGGCTGTCGCCTTGCTCTGCGCCGCTGGCACCTCGCTGGCTCAAGAAGCGTCGGAGATCATCAACCCGTCCTGGTACATCCAGCCTAGCGTTGTCGGCATGAAGCCTGACAGCAACTTCGGCACCGATGACAAGGACTGGGGCGGCGGCCTGAAGTTCGGTAAGGCCGTGCACCCGTACTGGGACATCCAGCTCGGTGCCACCCACGTCCGTACCGAAGACGGCGCTGCACGCTATCGCCAGACCACCCTGGGCGTCGATGCGCTGCTGATGCTGTCGCGTAAACAGTTCCGCCCATTCATCCTGTTCGGCGTCGGCGCCGAGCGCGACAAGGTTGAAAACCAGTTCCGCCGCGTCAGCAAGAACTCGCCATACGCCACCGCCGGTATCGGCTTCCAGGCCAGTCTGAGCCCGCAGTGGTCGCTGCAGGCCGACATCCGCTCGGTGCGCGGCTTCCTGCGCGACGACCGCGAATACGGCTTCGAGCAAAGCAACAACAAGTACGTCACCGTCGGCCTGAACTACGCGTTCAACCCGCCGCCAGCACCACCGGCACCGGCTCCAGCGCCAGTCGTCGAAGCCCCGGCTCCGGCACCGGCGCCGGTCGCTCCGCCGCCACCACCGCCAGCACGCTTCGAAAAAGTGACGATGTCGGCTACCGAACTGTTCCAGTTCGACAAGGCTGAACTGCGCATGCCGCAGACCCGCCTGGACGAAATCGCCATGGCCCTGCAAGCCGACACCAGCATCACCAACGTCGACATCACCGGCTACACCGACCGCCTGGGTTCGGACAGCTACAACCAGAAGCTGTCGGAGCGCCGCGCCAACGCCGTGCGTGACTACCTGGTCAGCAAAGGCATCGACGGCGGCCGCCTGAACGCCATCGGCAAAGGCGAAGCGAACCCTGTCGTCGAGTGCAACGACAAGAAGCGCGCCGACCTGATCAAGTGCCTGGAACCAAACCGCCGCGTTGAAGTCGAGCAGATCACCATCGAAAAGCGCGTGCAGTAATTCCGGTCCGCCGGCAGGGGCAATAAGGTAGAACGTGCCCCTTACTCCCGGACGTCCAGGCGACGTCCGGCTCAAGGGGCCATGC
>DAMABW010000306.1:3777-5993 GCA_031999925.1 Massilia sp.
TTTTTCTTTTTCTGGAGATCCGGTATGGCCGTCAAACAATGGTTCCCATATTCACGCCAGATCATCCACGTGATGAAGTGCGCCGTCAGCGAATGGCTGGCCCACCGCGCCGCCAGCAAGGGCGCCGCACTGGCTTACTACACCCTGTTCTCGCTGGCGCCGATCCTGGTACTGGTGATCGCCGTCGCCGGCTTCTTCTATGGTGCCGAAGCGGCGCAGGGACAACTCTTCAACGAACTGCGCGGCCTGGTCGGTGCGCAAGGCGCCGATACCATCCAGGCCATCCTGGCCGGCGCGCGCAACAAGGACAGCGGCCTGATGGCCACCATCATCGCCACCGTGCTGCTGCTGGTCGGCGCCACCTCCGTCTTCGCCGAACTGAAGGACAGCCTGGACGAGATCTGGGACGTGCCGCCACCGAAGGACGCGAGCTGGTGGGACACGGTGCGCACGCGCCTGCTCTCCTTCGGCCTGATCCTGGTGCTGGGCTTCCTGCTGATGGTGTCGCTGGTCGTGAGCGCGGCGATGGCCGTGGTCGAGAATTATTTCGGCGGCATGTACAAGGAAGCGTCGGTCATCGTCGGCTGGATTTCCTCCTGCATCAGCTTCCTCGTCATCGCCACCCTGTTCGGCACGATCTACAAACTGCTGCCGCGCATCCACCTGTCCTGGCACGACGTGACCATCGGCGCGCTCGGTACCGCCGCCCTGTTCACGCTGGGCAAATACGGCATCGGCCTGTACATCGGCAACAGCGGCGCAGCCAGCAGCTTCGGTGCGGCCGGCTCGCTGATCGCCCTGCTGCTGTGGGTGTATTACTCGGCGCAGATCTTCTTCCTCGGCGCCGAGTTCGCGCGCCAGTATGCGCTGCAGCTGGGCAGCCTGCGGCATAAACCGAAAGAAGAGACCGGGGCGAAGAACCTCAAGCGCATGAGCTGAAGCCGCGCGCCACGCCCGGCCCTGCCGCATGGCATGGTCCGGGCCGATCGATTCTGCGGCGCAGGAGCAGGCAGCGCTACCCCAGGGCGTCGGCAAGGTAGAATGCCGAATCGACACATCCAGGGGAGACCATGAAGCAAAGCTTGATGACAGGCGCCGGGGCCGCATGCGGCACCCTGCTGTACACGGGTTTCCTGAGTAGCGCGGCGACCTTCGATTGGGGACGCGCCATCTTTGTCGGCGCCTTCTGCGGCCTGTGCGCACTGTTGTGGCCTCGGAAGCCGCGAGAGCAATAGCCTGCGGCTTGACCGACCGAGGCGCGTTACCGCTGCGCGGCGCCGAGTAGGCGGCTGGCAGCGCATCGCACCGGCTTTTACTCTCCCAGCAGTTCCGCCAGCGCTTCCATCCCCTCTACCCGCTCGGCCACCACCTTCAGCACCACCACCACCGGCACCCCGAGCAGCAAGCCCCACATGCCCCACAGCCAGCCCCAGAACAGCAGACTGACGAACACGGCGGCCGGGTTCATCTTGGCGATCTTGCCGGTCATCCAGGTGGTGACGACCATGCCGACCAGGGTGGCGATGCCCATCGACGCGCCGGCCACGAGAATGACCATGCGCAGCGACTCGAACTGCATGAAGGCGACCAGGCCGGTAGCCGAGGTGATCAGCAACGGCCCGAAGTACGGCATGATGTGGGCCACGCCGGCGAAGATGGCCCAGGCGCCGGCGTTCTCCAGTCCGATGGCGCGCAGCGCCACCCACATCAGCAGCGCCAGCAGGATGTTCGTGACCAGCAGCATGAACATGTAGTTCTGGACCGAGGTGTTGATGTCGTCCAGGATGTGGACCGTCACTTTTTTACGGGTGAGCGAGGGACCGGTGAGTTTCACCAGCTTGCGCTTGAAGGTGTCGCCTGCCAGCAGCAGGAAGAACACCAGGAACACCACCATCGTCGACTGGGTGACGAAGGAGGCCAGGCCGACCGAGCCGGCCAGCAGCCAGTCGGTGATGCGGAAACTCGAGGAATGCTGGGCCGCGATCGTGGGGCGGCGTTGGATCAGGCGCGGATTGGCGCCGACGTTGGCGGTGGCCTGCTCGATCTCGGCGGCGGCCTTTTGCACGCGCTGGATGGTCGAGCCCTCGCCGCCGGTGGCGCTGGTGACGAGCTTGGTCACCTTGTGGGTCAGCGTCGGCAGTTCGTCGAGAATGTTGAAGAATTCGTCTTGCAGCCGGTACATGGTCGCGCCCATGCCGCCCAGCAGCACGGCGGTG
>DAMABW010000307.1:0-5979 GCA_031999925.1 Massilia sp.
GACCGGAACGGTCATGCGGGCGCGGGCGATAACTGCCGGCAGGTGGCTTTCGGCAAAGCCAAGCACACCGTTCAGTTCGTTGTAATGTTTGTCGAAGGTGCCGCCGGTGGCGATGAGGCGCAAAGTCATATCGGTTTGTAAAGGCAGTGAAAAAAGGTGGCTAATGATAGCCGCAAACCGTAGTGTATCGAGATGTGACTGCGCTAGAATCAGCCGGATCGGATGAGTAGACTGATCTTTTTTACGGGCACTTGCTCAAGATAAAACATGAAAGCCGTTGCACCAGGAACCGTTATTTTTCACCGTCATCGCGGATATGGCGTGATCACCCACGTCAATTTGCTGACCGGGTGGATCTCCGCGCGTTTCGGCAACGAAGCGCGCACCCTCGACCTGAATCTGTCGAGCGACGAAGTACAACACGCGGATGGCGAACCGATCCTGTTCCGCCGCACGCCGCCCGACCGCATGCCGCACGCGCGCCTGATGGCCGTGGTACGCGAGCTGCACAAGGCCGGCTACCAGAAGCTGTACCTGTATTCGTGGCCGAAGCCCTCCGGCCTGCACTGGCGCTGGCATTTATTTACCGGCCAGCGCAACTGGATGCAGCGCTCCTGGCGCGAAGGCTGGTACGGCTCGGGCGCCGAGTACAACAACAATCCGGTGATGGGCTGGGGCGACTCGCCGGGGGCCACCACGGACGAACTGATCCATGCGCTGGCGAAGTTCGACCCGCAAGGCCTGGCCCAGGCGCTCGGCCGCGACGAGGATCACACGGCGTGGTTTGCGGATGTGTGCGATTTGCTGCTGCCGGGGTACATGTACAGTCTGAACATGGAGCGTCCCGCCGGTGGCGGCTTGATCGAGGCGCCGCCGGTACCGATCGTGCCGGTGCGGGCAGGGATCAAACCGTATGCCGGGCCGGACATCGGCTGGCCGCCAGGCTGGGCCGGGTTGTGGACCGGCAGGCATGTGATGCCGGCGCGGCGGATCAAGCTGACGGGTGAGCCGGAGCTGGGCTAATCCAGCCCGTTGCCGTGACCGTAAGGTGGGCACGGGGTGCCTACGCCGGCCGCGCCCACCTACGCGCTTAGCGCTGCCGGATTCAGGATATTCGTCGGCTCGCCCGCCGCATAGCGCACGACATTCTCGAACGCCGCCCTGAAATACATCTCGTAACTATCCCGCTCGACATACCCCAGGTGCGGCGTCGCCAGCACCGTCGGAATCTTCAACAAGTCAGCATCCGGACCCAGCGGCTCACTGGCAAACACATCCACCGCCGCTCCACCCGGATACCCACGCCGCAAAGCCTCTTCGAGCGCCCCTTCCGCCACCAGTTCCGCCCGGCTCGTGTTCACAAACAAGGCATCCGGCTTCATGCGCGCCAGGTCCTGCGCGGTCACGATCCCGCGGGTCGCCTCCGCCAACCGCAAATGCAGGCTGAGCACATCCGCCTCGGCAAACAAGGCCTCGCGCGATACCGCCGCAGTGAACCCGTCCGCCACCGCTTGCGCCCGGCTGGCCTCGCTCCCCCAGACCACGACCTGCATGCCGAAGGCCTTGCCATACCCCGCCACCAGCTTGCCGATCTTGCCGTAACTCCACAGCCCCAGCGTGCGCCCGCGCAGCACCCGTCCCAGGCCATTCAGCTGCGGATTGATCGACGCCGTCTGCCACAAGCCTTCCTTCAGGTTGTTTGCATACGGAACGATCCTGCGGCTGGCCGCCATGATCAGCGCCCAGGTCAGCTCGGCCGGCGCCACCGGCGAGCCGACACCCTCGGCAATCGCGATGCCGCGCGCAGTGGCCGCCGTCACGTCGACATGCCCGCTGACCTTGCCCGTCTGCGAGATCAGCTTCAGGTTCGGCAGCCGGTTCAGCAGCGCGGCGGGAAATGCCGTGCGCTCGCGGATCAGCACCAGGGCATCGAAGGGCGCCAGCCTGATCGCCAGCTGACCCACGCCGCGCGCCGATGTATTGAACACTTTGACCTCGTGCCCATCCAAAATTTTGTAACAGTCCAGACCGGGTACGGCGTTCTGGTAATCGTCAAGAATGGCAATTTTCATTGAAGTTGGCCGAAGTTATTGATGAGTACGTAAAGGAAGTACATGATCCGGAAGATTGAAAGTAGCCCACTACTTTAGTCAACTATATTTCCTACATTTTTCCGGCCGAGGACCTTGTGCATGGGATTCAGGGGTGTACAATCGCCCGAATATTGAGGGTTTGACAGCATCATCGTGTATATCACGCAGGCCCAGCAGCACCGTTCCACCCCAGCCTCGCGAACGAGGTTGTCGACACGACCGCCGTACCGCCGCGCTCCCACTGCGAGCGAAGGGATTCCGAAGCGTAGTCCCTGGCCCACGACGATCTGCCGTGCCGGGACATGACCAGAATTCTTTATTGGAGGTACTCATGAACCAGCCCGTGATGAGCGGCGTCGCCGCCCTGAACGTTCCAGCTTCCATCAACCATCAAAAGCTCATCAATTGGGTGGCAGACATTGCCGCCCTGACGAAGCCTGACGCCATCTACTGGTGCGACGGTTCCGAAGAAGAGTACGACCGCCTGTGCGCACAGATGGTCGATGCCGGCACGATGATCCGCCTGAACCCGGAAAAGCGTCCGAATTCCTACCTGGCCCATTCCGACCCGTCGGACGTGGCGCGCGTGGAAGACCGCACCTTCATCTGCTCGGCAACGAAAGAGCAGGCCGGCCCGACCAACAACTGGACCGACCCGGCCGAGATGCGCACCACCCTGAACGGCCTGTTCGACGGCTGCATGGCTGGCCGCACCATGTATGTGGTGCCGTTCTCGATGGGCCCGCTGGGTTCGCCGATCGCCCACATTGGCGTCGAGCTGTCCGATTCGCCTTATGTTGCCGTCAACATGCGCATCATGACGCGCATGGGCAAGGCCGTGTACGACGTGCTGGGTGCCGACGGTGAGTTCGTGCCTTGCGTGCACAGCGTCGGCATGCCGCTGACTCCAGGCCAGCAGGACGTGCGCTGGCCGTGCAACAGCACCAAGTACATCGTCCACTACCCGGAAACCCGCGAAATCTGGTCCTTCGGCTCGGGCTACGGTGGCAACGCGCTGCTGGGCAAGAAATGCTTCGCGCTGCGTATCGCCTCGAACATGGGCTACCAGGAAGCCCAGCAGGGCGGCACCGGCTGGCTGGCCGAACACATGCTGATCCTCGGCGTCGAATCCCCGCAAGGCGACAAGAAATACGTCGCGGCCGCTTTCCCTTCGGCCTGCGGCAAGACCAACTTCGCCATGCTGATCCCGCCGACCTCGTTCAATGGCTGGAAAGTCACCACCATCGGCGACGACATCGCCTGGATCAAGCCAGGCGCGGACGGCAAGCTGTACGCGATCAACCCCGAAGCCGGCTACTTCGGCGTGGCCCCGGGCACCAACGACAAGACCAACTCGAACTGCATGTCCTCGCTGCGCGAGAACGTGATCTTCACCAACGTCGCGCTGACCGACGACGGCGACGTCTGGTGGGAAGGCATGACCAAGGAAGCCCCAAGCCACCTGATCGACTGGCAAGGCAAGGACTGGACCCCGGCATCGGGCACCAAGGCCGCCCACCCGAACGCACGCTTTACCGTGGCCGCCACCCAGAACCCGGTGATCGACCCGGCCTGGGACGATCCGGCCGGCGTGCCGATCTCGGCATTCATCTTCGGCGGCCGCCGCTCGACCACCGTGCCGCTCGTGACCGAAGCGCGCGACTGGGTCGAAGGCGTGTACATGGCAGCGACCATGGGCTCGGAAACCACCGCCGCCGCCGCAGGCCAGATGGGCGTGGTGCGCCGCGATCCGCTGGCGATGCTGCCTTTCATCGGCTACAACATGAGCGACTACTTCCAGCACTGGCTGGACCTGGGCCGCAAAGTCGCCGAGAAAAATGGCGCCGCGCTGCCGAAGATCTTCTGCGTCAACTGGTTCCGTACCGATGAATCGGGCAACTTCGTGTGGCCGGGCTACGGCGACAACATGCGCGTGCTGAAGTGGATCCTGGACCGTACGCAAGGCCAGGCTGGCGGCAGCGAACATTTGTTCGGTACTTCGCCGAACTACGGCGACCTGAACTGGGACGGGCTGGACTTCACCGAAGCACAGTTTACGCAGATCACCTCGATCGACCAGGACGCCTGGCGCGAAGAGCTGAAGCTGCACACCGAGCTGTTCGAGAAATTGTCGTACCACCTGCCGCAAGAGCTGGTGGCGGCCAAGGCCAAGCTGGAGAAGCAGCTGGGCTGAATCACGGTGTAGCGAGGAGACGACGGTTGATATAACAACCGCATAAGCAGGAAAGGGATAGGCAGCCGCCTATCCCTTTTTCATTTGGAACGGAGAAATTCCATGAATAAGCTTATCGAGTTCAATGTGGCAGGCGGCACAGTCGTGGTCGAGTCCCAGGAAGCGACGACGGGAGGCGTGGTGCGTGGAGCGGCGCTTGCGCACATGGCGGAAAAAGCCGGCAAGTCCCTGGGCGATTCGCTCGCGGTCATCCGTCCCCTTGCCGAGGCGGCGCTGGCCATGTGCGACGGGCTGCTTCCCGTGCCGGAGAATGCCGAGCTCGAATTCGGCGTGAAATTCGATATCGAACTCGGCGCGGTCATTGCGAAGAGCAGTGTCGAAGGAAATCTGCGCGTCAAGCTGCTCTGGAAGCCGAAGTAGGACGAGACATCGCAGACCGTGCGCCGCCTGGAGCGTAATCCGGCGCCGCACCTTCGTTGCGTTCCGCTGTCTAAGACAGGTCGCCTCTCCAAGCACCGGCATGGGCGCCCCTTCCTGGACACATGGAGTTGCGATGCTCTATCAAAACTTTGACCTGGAAATCATCAGCCCGAATGGAAGCGGCCGGCTGTGCGCCCGGGTGCTGGAGTCGCCCCAGGGCGACTGTCCCTTCATCGACGTCAAGTGGCCCTTCGATGCCGAAGAAGAAAACGCGCTGCTGGCGGAAATCTATGGCGGACTCCGGCAGCGCCGCGCCCGTTCGAGCAAGGCCAGCACCATCCAGGACTTCGGCGGCAAACTGTTCGAAGCAGTGTTCTCCGGCGACATCGAACACCTGTTCCGGTCTTCGCTGGACAGCGCCTTCCGCGCCGGCAAAGGCTTGCGCGTACGCCTGCGCCTGCCGGAAGACAGCGAACTCCACGTGCGCCCCTGGGAATTCTTGTTCGATACCGAAAGCAGGGAATTCCTCGCGGTGCGCGAGCACACCCCGCTCATCCGCTACCTGCCGGTGGCGCAGCCGATTCCGCCGATCACGGTGGAGGGACCCCTGCGGGTGCTCGTGGCCCTGTCTTCGCCGACGGACCACCCGCGGCTCGACACGGCGCGCGAATGGGACATCCTGCTCAGTGCGCTGGAGCCTTCGATCAGTGCCGGCCAACTGGAATTGCGCCGCGTACCGGGCCGCTGTACCTTCGACAACCTGCGCGACTCGCTGCGCCATTACGGCGCGCACATCTTCCACTTCGTCGGGCACGGGATACCTGGGGCACTGGTGCTCGAGCAGGAATCGGGCAAGGGCCTGGAGATGGAGGCCACCCATTTGCGGTCGGCCTTTCCCAGCGGAGCGTTACCAAGGCTGATCGTCCTGAACGCCTGTTCCGGCGCCATTACCCAGGACGTTCCCTTCTCGGGCCTGGCGCAAGGCTTCCTGAGGCAAGGCGTGCCCGCCGTGGTGGCGATCCAGGCGTCGATCACGGACGATGCCGCCCTGATCTTCACCCGGTATTTTTATCGCGACCTGGTGGAGATCGGCGCGGTGGATGCGTCGTTGACCGAGGCAAGGCTGCGCATGCAGGGAAATGGCCATCCCATCGAATGGGGAACGCCGGTGCTGTACATGCGCGCCCTCAGCGGCCAGCTGTTCCAGCCGCCCGCGAACCCGGTACCGTGCCTGGCTGCGAACCTCGCGGTGAATCCGCCAATGAGCCCGGC
>DAMABW010000308.1:0-5976 GCA_031999925.1 Massilia sp.
GGATAACGCGGCGCTGATCGTGTACTACACCGTGCTGCAGGGGATCGTGGCGGCGGTGGTGGTGCACGGCGTGCCCATGCTGATGGATTGACGATGCGCGAACGATTTTTCAGGAAGCTGATGCGCGGGACCTTGCCGCTGCTGGTGTGGGCGGCGCACTTCGCCGCCTGCTATGTGTTCGTGGCGGCGCAGTGCAGTCCGCTGGGGTATGCGCCGGGGTATCCGCAGCGCTGGCCGCTGGTGGCGATGACGGCGGTGGCGCTGGCGGTGTGCGGGTGGCTGACGTGGAAGTGGCGCGCGACCTTGAAGCGGGCGGACGAGAAGACGGCGTTGCTGGACTGGGCGGCGGCGGGATCGGCGCTGCTGTCGTTCGTGGGGATTATCTGGACGTCGGTGCCGCTGTGGCTGGTGGAGGGATGCAAGTAAGCAGAGCCGTTAGCAGGAACCGTACGGTGGGCACTCCGTGCCCACGCGAATGTGCGCATGATGTTGGCGCGATTTCCGGCCGATGATTTCGCACCGTTGCAAGCGCTTCCAAATGATCATTCGTGACGTCGGCGATGATCAACCACACGGTCCTGATGCGGCCAACACCGTTCGAACTTCCGCGTGGGCACAGCGTGCCCACCGTACGATTGAAGCCGCGGATTAACGCGGAGCCGACTGCACTATCCACACCACATTCCCTACATCGTCCGCCACCAGCAACGCGCCCCGATTGTCGATCGCCACACCCACCGGCCGCCCGTAGGCATCGCCCTCCGCGCTCACGAACCCGCTCAAAACCTCCACCGGCATCCCGTTCGGCTTCCCATTCGCAAACGGCACATACACCACGTTATACCCCGACAGCGGCTTGCGGTTCCACGAGCCATGCTGCCCGATGAAGGCTCCACTGCCGAAGCGCGGCCCCAGTTGCGCCCCTTGCGCAAACGTCAGCCCCAGTGCCGCCACGTGCGCGCCCAGCGCGTAATCCGGCACGATGGCCCTGGCCACCATCTCCGGGCGCGGCGGCTGCACGCGCTCGTCCACGTGCTGGCCATAGTAGCTGTACGGCCAGCCATAGAACGCCCCCTCCTGCACCGAGGTCAGGTAATCCGGCACCAGGTCGCTGCCGATCTCGTCGCGCTCGTTCACCACCGTCCACAAGGCGCCGCTCTGCGGTTCCCAAGCCATGCCGTTCGGATTGCGCAGGCCGGACGCGAACAGGCGCGTGGCGCCGGTCAGGATGTCCACTTCCAAAATAGCCGCGCGGTTGACCTCGATCTCCAGGCCGTTCTCGCCGACGTTGCTGTTCGAGCCGACCGTGGCGTACAGCTTGTTGCCGTCGCGGCTGGCGACGATGTTCTTGGTCCAGTGGTGATTCAGCCCGGCCGGCAGCGGCGCCAGCGTCTGCGGTGCATCCGTGATCTCGGTTGCACCCTGTTGGTACGGGAAGCGCACGATGGCATCGGCGTTCGCCACGTATAGCTGGTTGCCCACCAGCGCCATGCCGAAGGGCGAATGCAGGTTCTTCAGGAAGACGCTGCGGGTCTCGGCCACGCCGTCGCCATCCTGGTCGCGCAGCAGCGTGATGCGGTCGGCGCTCGGCACGCCCGCCCCTGCCTTCGCCATGACCTTGCCCATCACCCAGGCGCGCACGCCGGATTGCTTGGTCTCGGGCGTTTGCGGTTTGTTCGATTCCGCCACCAGCACGTCGCCGTTCGGCAGCACGTACAGCCAGCGCGGATGGTCCAGTCCGCGCGCCAGGGCCTGCACTTCCAGCCCCTGCGCCGCCCGCGGCTTGCCGCCTTCCGGCCAGCCCTTGGCGGGCGCGATGTCGACGGTGGGGATCAGGCTGGACCTTGGCGCCGGCAACTGCGGCGCGGGGCCGACGCCGGCTCCGGCCGCCAGGGTGGATTTGTCGCCGCAGCCGGCAAGGACCAGCAGCGCGGCGGTGGCAAGGATGCTGAGCGAAGGACGGCGCATGGGATGCTCCCGGAGTCGGACGAAACGGCGTGACCGATTGTAGCAAGCTGGCCGACACCATTCCGTCCGATAGCGAGAAGCGAACCCGGCACGCCATCAGGCCGGGCGATGCGCCTCCTCCACCGCGGGCGCCGGCACGGGTACCGTACGCCCGCGCCGCTGCCAGGCCAGTAGCCCGGGCAGCTGCAACAGCACCAGCACACCGAACGCCACCCGGTAAGCCAGCGCCGGATAATGGCCGCCTGCATCCGGCGTCCACAATCCCACCACCAGCCCGAAGCCGGCCTGCACCAGAAACGCCCCGACGAAGATCAACAGGTTCAGGCAGGTGGCGGCGCGTCCGGTGAGTTCGCGCGGCATGCTCTGGGCGACGATCGCGTACTCGATGCCGGTGATCGTGCCCACCAGCGTGAACAGCACCGACAGCAGCTGGAAGCTCGGCGCATAGCCCACCACGAAGGCGGCCTGCACCAGCACGAACAAGGCGATGCCGATGCCGGCCACCCCGATCGGCGTGACGCCGCGCTTGCCCGCCCACTCGGTGATCATGCCCACTGCAATCGCCCCGAAGATGACGGCGGCCATGCTCATGTAGAGCAGGTAGGCCACCGCGTCGTCCGGAAAATGCGCCACGTCGCTCAGCCAGCGCCCGATCCACAGGCCCTGGATGCCGAAGAATACCGCATGCGGAATCAGCACCAGCGAGATCGTGCTGCGAAAGCTGGGCGTGCGGTAGACCTCGCGCAGCGATTGCAGCACCGGCACCTTCGCCCCCGCCGGTTTGCTGCTCGACGGCGCCAGCAGCCAGATCGCCGCGCCGCTGATGGCAACCAGGGCCGCCAGCGCCAGAAACAGGCCGCGCCAATCGGTGTATTCCAGCGCCAGGCGTACCGGCATGGTGGAGGACGCCGCACCAAGCCCGCCGACCGCGATCAGGTAGCCGTGCACCGACGGCAGTTTATGTGGCGCGATCCAGGTCGACAGCGCCTTTACCGCCGCCATGAAGCAGCCGCCCAGGCCGCAGCCGAGGATGGCGCGCGCCAGCACCAGTTGCCCGAAGCTCTGGCCATACGCGAACAGCAGCGCACCCAGGGCCGCGAACAGCATCAGCGCCAGCTGCACCTTGCGCGGGCCGTAGCGGTCGAGCGCGATCCCGACCGGTAGCTGCACCAGCGCGAAGGCGAAGAAGAAGGCGCTGGTGAGCAGACCCAGTTCGCCGGGCGTGAGCGCCAGGGATTTCAACAGATCCGGCGCCAGCACCGCGTTCACGTTGCGCAGCACCGAGGACAGGTAATGTCCGAGTGCGAACGGCAGGAACACGGTGAAAAAAACCGCCACGCCGGACAGGCGTGGCGGGTTCTGGATGCCTCCCATGGCGGCGAAGCTTATGCCGCGCTGGGCTGGCTGTCGCTGGCGCGGCCGTCGTGGCTGCGCGCCTGCACGATCGGGATCACGCGCCCCGCCGGCGGATGCGCTACATCGCCGGCTTCCTCTTCGAAGAAGAATTTTTTACGCCCAAAGGCGGGCTTCAGGTGGTCGAGCCAGGTGGCGTCCGGGTCGTACCTGGCAAAGAAGGGCTTGCGCACCCACTCTGGATTGCGCGCCTGCAGGAACTGCAGGGCGAACAGCTTTTCGCCGTTGATCGTCACCACGCCGTCGATCACGACCTTGCCGGGGAAGGCGCTCATCGACGGCCCTCGCACGGTGCGCGACAGGCCGGAGACCATCGAATACGCGGCCTGGAAGATTTCGTGGGCACGGGCCAGTGGTAGCGCGAAGTAGTCGCTCGGGCCGGTGTCGCGTTCGACGAACATGTAGTACGGGATGGCGCCCAGGCGCACGCCGGTGGTCCAGAGCTCGGCCCAGCTCTTCGGGTCTTCGTTGATGTGGCGGATCAGCGGCCCCTGCATGCGCAGCGTGGCACCGGTGCCGACGATGCGTTTGACGGCTTGCTGGGCGATGGGATGGCGCAGCTCCACGGCGTGGTTGTAGTGGCCCATGATGGCCAGGTTCTTGCCGGCCTTGACCACGCGCTCGAACAGGCGCATCAGGTCGTCGGAATCCTTGTCCGAGACGTAGCGCTGCGGCCAATACGCCACCGACTTGGTGCCGATGCGGATGTTCTGGATGTGGCTGAGCTCCGGCGCCAGCAACGGCTCCAGGAATTCGGCCAGCGAACGGGTATTCATGATCATCGGGTCGCCGCCGGTGATCAGCACGTCGGTCACGTCGGGATGCGTGGCCAGGTAGGACACCAACTCCGTGCACTCGCGCGCATCGAACTTCATCTCGTCCATGCCGACGAACTGCGGCCAGCGGAAGCAGAAGGTGCAGTAGGCGTGGCAGGTCTGGCCCGAGCTCGGGAAGAACAGGACCGTTTCCTTGTACTTGTGCTGCAGGCCCTTCAAAGGCGCGTCGTTCACGCGCGGCACGTTGTGGGTCATCTGGCCGGCCGGGTGCGGGTTCATGCGCATGCGGATCTGGTGCACCAGTTTCGCGATGGCGTCGTTGTCCTTCTTGTACAGCACCAGGTCGCGCAACTGTTCGTACTCGCGGGCCGGCAGCATGTCCCGGTGCGGGAAGGTCAGGCGGAAGATCGGGTCGTCGGGAATCTTGTCCCAGTCGATCAGCTGGTCGAGCACATATTCGTTCACGCGAAACGGCAGCACGTGCGAGACCACCTGGACCGCTTCCTGCAGATCGGGGCTCATCCATTGCCACTGGCGCGCAAGGGCAATGGTCTGGCGCGTGTAGGGTTTGAATTTGGCTAGCGTCGAATCAAGGGTGCTCACGGCATGCTCCTGGAAAGGAAAGATGGGTGGGGGACAGCCGCCAATTCTTGAAAGAAGAAGTTGACGGCAGAAAGCCATCTTAGAAATCCTCCATGCAATTTGAATTGCCTGCGATCAACTCATCTAGACAATGTTTCTTTAGAGAACATATTCCATGCGGCAAGACAAATGCCGTCGACGCGACATCGGGCTTCACCCTTTGCGCATTCGCAAATTGCCTATAGGAAGTGCCGCGTACATTCCTTAATGCACTTAAGAAAGTTTTACCTATCGCACCATTCTGAAAGGACATGCACCATGAAGCTGCTCGCCACTGCTACTGCCCTGTGCTTCGGACTTGTTTGCTCCGGCGCGCTGGCCAACGAACCGACCGAAAAAGATGCCATCGCCATGGCCGAACGCGGCGCTGCCCTGATGAAAGCCAAGGGCAAGGCCGAGATGATGAAGAAGATCAACGCCAAGGACCCGGAATTCGTCCAGGGCGAACTGTATGTCGACATGCGCGACATCAAGACCGGCATCGTGCTGGCCCACCCATATAACCCGTCGATCGTCGGCAAGGACCTGACCGACGTGCCCGATGCGAACGGCAAGAAGTACCGCCGCGAGATCATCGAGCTGGCCGCCGCCAAGGGCAAGGGCTGGGTCGACTACCAGTACAAGAACCCGACTTCCGGCAAGATCGAACCGAAGACCACCTACATCCTGCGCGTCGATGACGTCGTGCTGGAAGCGGGCATCTACAAAAAATAAGCGATGGCGGTACCGGGCGGCTGCGGCCGCCCTTTTCTTTTGTCCAGGAGGTGGAGCATGCTGAAAAAATTGCGGATCGGGCCGAAGCTGCTGCTGGCGCCGGGATTGGTGCTGGTGCTGCTGACGCTGCTTTCGGGCGCCGCCTATTACGGCATGGTGCGCCAGCACGCTTCGCTGGAAAACATGGTGCAGGTACGCGCGGCGCGCCTGCAGGATGCGGCCGACGTCGCTGGCGACGCCAAGTACGCGCACGCCAATATCTACCAGTTGCTGGCCTGGGTCAGCGGCAGCTTTGCCAAGAACCGGCTCGATGCCCTGATCGCCGACATCCACAAGAAGCACGCGAGCATCGGCACCCAGCTGGCGGCACTGGCCAAGATCGCCAATCCCGAGGAACGCAAGCTGATCGACGCCTCGACCCAGGCGCTGGCGGCCTACCGCAAGGCGGTCACGGAAACCATCG
>DAMABW010000309.1:0-5944 GCA_031999925.1 Massilia sp.
CTTGCGCCGGCAGGAGCGCGAGCGCCAGGCGGCCGTGGCGGCACAGGCCGAGGCGGCGGAGAAGGAACGCCTGGCCGCGCTGCGCGACCAGGTGGAGGCACACATCACGGCCTTGCTGGCCGAAGCGGGCATGCGCGGCGACTTGCGCGCCGGCAATCACAAGGAAGGCCGGATCAACTGGTTTGTCGCCGCCGACCGCGACGGGCGCGGCATGGCCATCGGCGGCGCCGGCACCTGGCAAGGGAGTTTCGCCGGCGCGGGGGCCAGGATCGTCTCGGGCAAGGAGCGCTGCCTGGAAATCGAACTGCAAGACAGCGCCTACGAGCGCGAGCACCTCAAGAAGCACCGTCTGCGCATCATGCAGGGTGCGGGCGAGGACATCCTGCAGGAATGGTGCGACCGCGTGACGATCCTGGGCAAGCAGATGGCGGCAAGCTGACGCCTTCCAGATATGCAAAGGCGCCATGAATGGCGCCTTTGTTTATTGCAGAATTTTACTGAATCAATCGTTCCGCACCACGATGCTCGGGAACTTGCTGCTCATGTCCTTTGCCCGCTCGGCGACTTTCACGGCGACCTTGCGCGCGATCTCCTTGTAGACCTGGGCAACCGGACCGTCCGGCTCGGCGACCACGGTCGGGCGGCCCGAATCGGTCTGCTCGCGGATCGACATGGTCAATGGCAGCGCGCCCAGGAAGTCGACGCCGAAGTCCTTGCACATCTTTTCGCCGCCGCCATGGCCGAAGATCGCTTCGTTGTGGCCGCAGTTCGAGCAGATATGGGTGCTCATGTTTTCCACGACACCGATGATCGGGATGCCGACCTTCTCGAACATCTTCAGGCCCTTGCGCGCGTCCAGCAGGGCGATGTCCTGCGGCGTGGTCACGATCACGGCGCCGGTGACCGGCACTTTCTGCGACAGGGTCAGCTGGATGTCGCCGGTGCCTGGCGGCATGTCGACAATCAGGTAATCGAGTTCGCGCCAGTTGGTCTGCTCCAGCAATTGCTGCAGCGCCTGGGTGACCATCGGGCCGCGCCAGACCATCGGCTCGTCGGGGTCGATCATGAAGCCGATCGAGGACACCTGCACGCCATGGTTTTCCAGCGGTTCCATCGACTTGCCGTCCAGGCTTTCCGGACGGCCGTTGATGCCCAGCATCATCGGCTGCGACGGACCATAGATGTCGGCGTCCAGCACGCCGACACTGGCGCCTTCGGCGGCCAGGGCCAGGGCCAGGTTGACGGCGGTGGTCGACTTGCCGACACCGCCCTTGCCCGATGCCACGGCAATGATGTTCTTCACGTTCGGCATGACCTTCAGGCCACGCTGCACCGCGTGCGACAGGATCTTGGTCTGCACGCTGACGCTGACGTTGCCGGCGCCCGGGATCGCCTTGACGGCGTTCACCACGGCGGCGCGCAGCGAGGCAACCTGGCTTTTCGCCGGATAGCCGAGTTCGAGGTCGAAGGCGACATCGGCGCCCTCGATCTGGATATTCTTGACCGATTTCGAGGACACGAAGTCTTTGCCCGTATTAGGATCGACCAGCTTTGACAAGGCGGTCTTGACGTCGTCTGCAGTGATGCTCATGTAAATCTCCGGATGTGATGGGCGCAGTGTAGCAAAAAACGGCCTCGCGCCTCGGGTCCCACCCGCAAATCCCGCCAAAACCGGGCAACACCCCGGAATACCCCCTGAGCGTTTGGGGCCATCCGCTGGTAAAATGCTCCCTTTCATCCATTCCTTAGCGTTTCGACCATGACCCGCAAGCTGTTCGTCACTACTGCCCTGCCCTACGCCAACGCCGCCTTCCATATTGGCCACATGATGGAATACATCCAGGCCGACATCTGGGTCCGTTACCAGCGAATGCAGCGCGATGGCGGCCAGCCGCGCCAGGTGCACTTCGTCTGCGCCGACGACACCCACGGCACCCCGATCATGATCGCCGCCGAAAAGGAAGGCATCACCCCGCAGGAATTCGTGGCGAAGATCGCCGCCGGCCGCCCGCAATACCTAGACGGCTTCCATATCGCCTTCGATAACTGGTATTCCACCGATTCGCCGGAAAACGTCGAACTGTCCCAGGGCATCTACCGCAAGCTGCGCGACGCCGGCCTGATCGTGACGAAAACCGTCGACCGTTTCTACGATCCGGTGAAGGGCATGTTCCTGGCCGACCGCAACATCAAGGGCGAGTGCCCGACCTGCCACGCCAAGGACCAATATGGCGACAACTGCGAAGTCTGCGGCGCCGCCTACCAGCCGACCGAACTGATCAACCCGTTCTCGGTGTTCACCGGTTCCACGCCGATCCTGAAGCCGTCGGAACAGTATTTCTTCAAGCTGTCCGACCCGCGCTGCTTCACCTTCCTGAAGGAATGGCTGAACACCCCGGGCCGCCTGCAGCCGGAAATGGTGAATAAAGTGTCGGAATGGCTGGGCGAAGCCGGCGAAAAGCTGGCCGACTGGGATATTTCGCGCGACGCGCCCTATTTCGGTATCCCGATTCCCGATGCGCCGGGCAAGTTCTTCTATGTGTGGCTGGACGCGCCGGTCGGCTACCTGGCCTCCCTGAAAAATTACTTCGACAAGAACGGCCTCGACTTCGACGCTTTCCTGAACGACCCGAACGCCGAGCAGGTCCACTTCATCGGCAAGGACATCGTCTCCTTCCACCTGCTGTTCTGGCCGGCGATGCTGAATTTCTCGGGCCACCCGATCATCGACAAGCTGAAGGTCGCCGTGCACGGCCACCTGACCGTGAACAACGAAAAGATGTCGAAGTCGCGCGGCACCGGGATTTCGCCGCTGCGCTACCTGGAACTGGGCATGAACCCGGAATGGTTGCGCTATTACCTGGCCTTCAAGTTGAATGCGAAAGTCGAAGACCTCGACTTCAACGGCGACGACTTCGTGGCGCGCGTGAACAGCGATTTGATCGGCAAGTACGTGAACATCGCCAGCCGCTGCGCCGGTTTCATCGCCAAGAAATTCGACGGCAAGCTGGCTTCGGAACTGTCGGATAACGCCAAGGCCTGGATTGCGAAAGCGCTGACTGTGGACGGCGCCGAGCGCCAGGTGTCGATCGCCGCCGCCTTCGAAGCACGCGAATACGGCCGCGCCCTGCGCGAGATCATGGAAATCGCCGACGTGACGAACCAGTTCGTCGACGAGAACAAGCCATGGCTGCTGGCCAAGGACGAAGCCAAGGTTGCGGAGCTGCACGACGTCTGCACCACGGCCCTGATCCTGTTCCGCCAGCTGACCATCATGCTGTCGCCAGTGCTGCCGCAGGTGGCTGCGCGCGTTGCCGAGTTCCTGGGCGACGCCGGCTATACCTGGGCTGACACGCAAGGCGACGCCGTCTACAGCAGCATGCTGGGCCGCAGCATCGGCGCCTACAACCACCTGATGCAGCGCGTCGACGCCAAGATGATCGAGAACCTGTTCGACCGTCCTGCGCCGAACCCGGCATCGGATGCGACGCCGGAACCGGCGGCCGCTGTCGCTGTTGTCGAGGCAGCCCCGGCAGGCAGCGAGATCGAGGAACTGGCGCCGGAAATCAGCATCGACGACTTCCTGAAGATCGACCTGCGCGTGGCGAAGATCGTCAACTGCGAACACGTGGAAGGTGCCGGCAAGCTGCTGCGCCTGACCCTGGACGTGGGCGAAGGCCGTCACCGCAACGTGTTCTCGGGCATCAAGTCGGCGTATAAACCGGAAGACCTGATCGGCAAGCTGACGGTGATGGTGGCGAACCTGGCGCCGCGCAAGATGAAGTTCGGCGTCTCGGAAGGCATGGTGCTGTGTGCCTCGGCCGCCGACGAAAAGGCGAACCCGGGCCTGTACCTGCTCGATCCGATGCCGGGCGCGACCCCAGGTATGCGCATCCGCTAAGTCAACATCCGACAACAAGAACCGGCCCGATTCAGCTTAGCGTATGACAGGGCCGCTCCGACACTCCTCGGCCCCTGGAAATCCGCATTCCACGGGCCGAGGCGGCGTTATAATGCCGTGTTTTTATTCAGAAACTTCGCGCCTGAGACGCCCCTACAAACTCTTTTGATAGGCAGATAATAAAATGACCGAATTGAATCCCCTCCGCCATATCCCGCAAGCCAATGTGTTCCGCAAGGGCGACGTCTTCGTCCTGTTCGGCGAACTGTTCGGCCGCGGCTATGTGAACGGCCTGATCGATGAGGCACGCGCGGCCGGCATGACGATCGTCGGCATTACCGTCGGCCGCCGCGACGACAGCGGCGCCCTGCGCGCCTTGACCACGGAAGAACACGCCGAAGCCGAAGAAAAACTGGGCGGTCGCATCATCAATGTGCCGCTGATGGCCGGCTTCGACATGGATGCGCCTGCAGGCGAGCAGAACCCGACCGAAATGCTCTCCGGGATCACCCTGAAGAGCTGGCAGGAAGACAAGCTGGACTGGGAAAAGATCGAGCGCTGCCGCGAAGCCGGCGTGCGCCGCTTCACCGAGTCGGCCGCCGAAGTCATGGCCGAGATCGACAAACTGGTGCCGGAAGGCGCGAACGTCTTCTTCGCCCACACCATGGCCGGCGGCATTCCGCGCATCAAGGCCTTCCTGGCCATTGCCAACCGCATCTACAAAGGCCGCGGCGAGCGCTTCATGTCCTCGCGCGCCCTGCTCGACAGCGACCTGGGCAAGCTGATCCTGATGAACTTCGACGAAGTCAGCGCCAACACGCTCAAGTACCTGATCGATGCCTCGGCACCGATCCGCGAGCGCGTGACGAAAGCCGGCGGCGAAGTGCGCTACACGGCCTACGGCTACCACGGCACCGAGATCCTGATCGGCGGCGAATACCAGTGGCAGACCTACACCAACTACACCCAGGGCTACGCCAAGATGCGCCTGGAAAGCATCGCCGAAGCCGCCTGGAATGGGGGCGTGGTCGCCACCGTGTTCAATTGCCCGGAAATCCGCACCAACTCGTCGGACATCTTCGTTGGCGTCGAGTTGTCGCTGTTCCCGCTGCTGACCGCACTGAAGAAAGAAGGCGGCGGCGAATGGGCCGAGCAGCAATGGCAGATCTGCCAGGACCTGCTGGGCGAAGGCACCTCGCTGCAATCGCTGCTCGACACCATCGAGCAATACAACCAGGACGCCACCAGCGCCCAGTTCCGTAACTTCGCAGCCTGGCCGATGGACAACACCCCGGCCCTGGCCGAGGTCATGATCGGCACCTCGGAAGCCATCACCGGCCTGCACAAGGACAAGAAGGCCCTGATCACCGATCACCTGTCCAGCCTGGTGCTGGAAGGCGCCGGTCCGCTGATGTTCCATGGCGCATCGGAAAAGATTGCACCGGTGCTGTGGCTGAACCACGACATCATCGCCCGCCAGCTGAACGCGCTGCATCCATAAACCTTGACGCCGGGACCGCTGGGCAGAACAATCTGCCTCGCCGTCCCGGCTTTCTTTTTATAGAGCAAGACAATGCCTAAATTCACCGGTTACGTTTCCGATCACACCAAGTTCATCGAAGAACTGAAGTCCAAGACCCCTGGCATGGAACAGCGCCAGCAAGAAGGCCGCAACCTGCTGTGGGACAAGCTGCCAATTTCGCTGGACGAACAGGCGCGCATCGAAGAATCGCGCCTGCGCCAGCAAGCCTATCCGTACCAGACCAAGTTCTGAGGCTGAAGGTCCACGGGCATGACACCGCACGAGGCCGCGCCAGATGCGCCGGCCGA
The DNA here is from genome assembly GCA_031999925.1 of Massilia sp. Lineage (GTDB taxonomy): Bacteria > Pseudomonadota > Gammaproteobacteria > Burkholderiales > Burkholderiaceae_D > Telluria. Next base: position 5,732 of record DAMABW010000309.1, read on the forward strand.
TGCGCTCCCCGGCGCCGCGCCGGAAGCGGCTATTGATTCGGCAACCGATACGGCCACCGAAACCGCGCTCGACGCCGCCGCAGCGGCCGCCATCGCGCGGCTCTACGGTGAGCCGCTGCTGCGCATGCCCAACGACCTGTACATCCCACCCGATGCCCTCGAGATCTTCCTCGACGCCTTGAATATAGGAGGCGACCTGACGGGCGCGTTCCG